>NZ_JBEOOW010000005.1:0-283124 GCF_040309505.1 Psychrobacter sp. TB55-MNA-CIBAN-0194
TGATGATGCTTGATCATTATCAGCAAACCAAGAACATGCTGGTGTCTTACGATCCTAAAAAAATGGGGTTCTTTTAAGCCAAAGTTCGAAGCACTTTGCAATCGAGGTTGCAAAGTGTGTTTGTGATGTTTATATAGCATTTTTATGCAAAAACTCTAACAAGGAAGAATTATATGAGTAATAAAATGAAAGCCGCCGTATTACATGAGTTTAACCAACCATTACAGATCGAAGAAGTTGATATTCCAACGCCAGGCGCGGGTGAGATTGTTGTCAAGATGCAAGCATCTGGTGTCTGTCATACTGACTTGCATGCTATCGAAGGCGATTGGCCCGTAAAACCAAGTCCACCATTTATCCCTGGACATGAAGGTGTAGGCCTGATCACCGCGGTCGGCGAAGGTGTTACCCATGTGAAAGAAGGCGACCGCGTCGGTGTACCTTGGCTTTACTCTGCTTGTGGTCACTGTACCCATTGTTTAGGCGGCTGGGAAACCTTGTGCGAGCGTCAACAAAACGCAGGCTATTCAGTTAATGGTAGCTTTTCGGAATATGTACTGGCCAATGCCAACTACGTCGGTATTATCCCTGAAAGTGTTGACTCGATTGAAATTGCACCCGTTTTATGCGCAGGCGTCACCGTGTACAAAGGCCTTAAAATGACCGACACCAAGCCTGGTGATTGGGTTGTTATTTCTGGTATCGGTGGTCTCGGTCATATGGCCGTACAGTACGCCATTGCAATGGGACTGAACGTTGCGGCAGTCGATATCGATGACGAAAAGCTCGCATTTGCCAAAAAACTAGGCGCGACCATTACCGTTAATGCAAAAAATACCGATCCTGGCGAGTATCTAAAAGAAGAAATTGGCGGTGCTCATGGCGTGTTAGTAACAGCCGTATCTGCTATCGCGTTCGATCAAGCGTTGAGCATGGTCAGACGTGGTGGCACGGTGGTCTTTAACGGCTTACCAACGGGTGACTTCCCTGTTTCTATCTTTGATACAGTGCTCAACGGTATTACCATTCGTGGCTCTATCGTCGGTACGCGTCTCGACTTACAAGAGTCGCTGGACATGGCAGCAGCAGGTAAAGTAAAAGCCACTGTTAGCGCTGAGCCGTTGGAAAACATCAACGATATCTTTGAGCGTATGCGTAACGGCAAAATCGAAGGTCGCATTGTAATTGACTACAGTATGTAGTTATAGTTGATTCAGTTTAAAAGAGATAAAAGGCAACCGAGCGCAGATATATATGTGATACCTCAAGTGAGGTTAACGCTGTCACTCTTTTATAGAGGATTGACTATATTGCTTGTGAGATTCTGACATTGTCTTAATGCTTCACACATTTAATCACAAACCATCAGTCGTATCGTCTTCATTCACATGCTATAAATGATGTGAGTGAAAACGATACGGCTTTTTATATTCTCATCCAGTATGACACTTATACTTAATAAGACGCTCATAGCTAATGAGACGTTTTCTACAATCACATTCTTATGATAAGGAAATCATCATGAAAGTCAAAGCGACAGAGTCCTGCATAGACCTAATCGAACTACTTAAATCCAAGCACGGTGAGCTTATGTTTCATCAGTCTGGTGGCTGCTGTGATGGTAGCTCCCCCATGTGTTATCCGCTAGGTGAGTTTAAGGTAGGCGGCCAAGATGTATTGGTCGGTGAGATTGCTGGTTGTCCATTCTATATGGGCAAAGCGCAGCACAAATTATGGCAAAATACGGATTTGACCATTGATGTGGTTGACGGGCGTGGCGCCAGCTTTTCGCTAGAAATTCCTGAAGGCAAACGTTTTATTGTACGTTCAGAAATTTGCTCAATATAAATGGCTGTTAGAGCGTGCCCTTATTTCGAAATGGTGCTAAATACTGCCAAATACCCTCAAAAAACCTATCAATAGGCTCCTATTGATAGTCTATTTTCTCTATCTACACGCTCTAGTCATTTTTATTTTATTATTCTGGCAAAATAATAGATATTGTAAAGAGTAGCTTACTTTAAAAAGCTCGTTTTGATTAGCATGGATGCTATAAGGAAGATAAAATGGAATTTGATAAAACGTTTGATTACGTCATCGTGGGCGGCGGCTCTGCCGGCTGTGTACTCGCCAGCCGCCTCACCGAAAATCCAGAAATCAGTGTCTGCTTATTAGAGTTTGGCGGCGAAGGCAAAGACCTTGCCATTCGTGTGCCTGCTGGATTGATTCTGATGGTGCCAGGTAAGCCATTAAAGTTAAATAACTGGTGCTTTCACACTACCCCACAAAAACACTTAAATGACCGACGCGGCTTCCAACCACGCGGCCAATGCCTAGGCGGTTCCTCTGCTATCAATGCCATGATTTATACACGCGGCAGTGCGCTAGACTATGAGCGCTGGGTAGAGGAAGGCTGTGATGGTTGGGGATTCGATGATGTCCTACCCTACTTTATCAAAGCAGAAAACAACGTCCATGGTAGCGATGCACTACATGGTGACAGCGGACCGCTGCACGTTAGCGATTTGCTCAGCCCACGCGATATCTCAAAAGCCTTTGTAGAAGCCGCTATTGCCAATGGTCTCGACCATAACACAGACTTTAATGGCGAAAAACAAGATGGTACAGGGTTATATCAAGTCACCCATTTTCATGGAGAAAAGCAAGGTCAGCGTTGTTCTGCTGCTGCCGCCTATCTACATCCTGTCCAAAGCCGCCCAAACTTAACCGTTATTACTCACGCACAAGCCAATCGCGTCATCATTGAAGACAAACAAGCGACTGGTGTGGTTTATGAAAAGGATGGTGTCAAACATACCGTCATGGCACATCGTGAAGTCATCCTATCAGGTGGCGCTTTCGGCTCGCCTAAAGTGTTAATGTTATCAGGTATTGGCCCAGCCGAGCATTTGCAATCACATGGTATCGAGGTTGTGGTAGATTCACCTGATGTCGGTGGCAACCTGCAAGATCACCTAGACGTGGTCTTTGATTACGAAGTAAATACCACTGATGTCATTGGCATTGGTATGGCAACGATTTCCCGTTTGACCAAAAGCATTCGACAATGGAGAAAAGATGGCACGGGATTGCTGTCTACCAACTATGCCGAAGCAGGTGCGTTCTTCAGTGTCGGCGATGCCCCAAAAGAGTGGCCAAATACTCAGCTACACTTCGTCATATCTCGTGTGATTGAACACGGTCGCGATCTCAGACGTGGCTTTGCCATCTCTTGCCATAGTTGCTACCTGCGTCCTGAGAGTCGCGGCACCGTTAGACTAGATTCTGCCAATCCCTCTGATGCAGTCCTGATTGATCCAAACTACCTATCTCATCCAAAAGATGTAGAGTGCATGGTGGCTGGTGCTGAGCGTACTAGAGCCATCATGCAAGAATCTCCTCTCGCCGAATACATTACGGAAGACTACCCTGCCCCTTACATAGAAAAAGACGGCATGCTCGGCTATATTCGCAATAAATCCGATACCATCTATCATCCTGTCGGTACTTGCCGCATGGGTTCAGATGAACGCTCTGTAGTGGATTTAGAGTTAAAGGTACGCGGCGTGAGCGGACTGCGAGTCATTGATGCGTCAATCATGCCAACGCTGATTAGCGCCAATACTAATGCGCCGACGATTATGATTGCTGAAAAACTGGCAGATATTATCAAGGCAACTCATAACCATGTCGAAAACACTGTCACATAAATAACCATCATAAAAGCATTTTATAACTGGTTACGTCAAGTACACGTAACCAGATTATTTCTTTTCGTCTGTAATTCGTTATAAAACCATACTCAAGTTATTTCGTAATCATCTAACTTCCTACCTTAAATAAATAGATAAAATAGTAAAATTCCGCATATTCTATTAAATTTGTGCTGTAAGTGGCACATTAATGTATTTTTTATCGAAATTAGTTTAATTATATCTTGCGTTATTGCAGATTAAGAGAGTATACTCGAACGAGTTGTTTATATTATTAGTTTCTATAGATATAAATTAAAGTTATAACAACCTTTAATATGTTTATTTTTGTATATATGGAAATTCATATAAAAGATCACATACATAGATATTTTCAAGGTTATTAAATGCTTGCTCATTATATTCATGATCGAGTACGAACATGTAGATATACGAGTAGCTACCTATCACTACATAGGATGTAATAATGCAAAAATCCCTCTTTAAACTTACCATGCTGACGACACTTATCTTAGCTATTAGTGCCTGTGGCGGCGACAATAAAACCACCGACGATTCTGCTGCTAGCTCAGATGCTAAAGCGGCTAAAACATTGCTTTATTGTTCAGAAGGTAGCCCTGCAGGTTTCGATCCAGCGCAGTATACTTCAGGTACTGATTTTGATGCGAGCGCCTTCCCTATCTATAATGGCTTGGTAGAATTCAAAAGAGCGGGTACCGAGATTCAACCAGGACTGGCCGAAAGTTGGGATGTGAGCGAAGATGGTAAAACCTATACCTTTAATCTGCGTAAAGGGGTCAAATTCGGTACAACTGATTACTTTACTGCGACTCGAGATTTTAACGCAGACGACATTCTCTTTACCCTGGAGCGTATTACCAACCCAGAGTTTGAATTTAATAAAGCCTATCCTGCTGAATTCCCGTATTCGGTTGGTATGGGGTTACCTGATATTATCTCTAACATTGAAAAAGTGGATGACTATACGGTAAAAGTCACGCTCAGCGAAACCAACGCGCCGTTTTTACAGAACCTAGCGATGCCTTTCGCTTATATCAACTCTGCTGAATACGCCAACAAATTGATGGCTGATGGCAATGCCGCTGATATTAATACTAAGCCAGTGGGTACCGGACCTTTCGTCTTTACTTCTTATCAAAAAGACGCGCAAATTCGTTATACCAAAAACCCAGACTATTGGAACAAAGACGATATTTATATCGACAATCTCGTCTTTGTCATCACAAAAGATTCAGCCGTTCGTGCCCAAAAAGTTCAAGCAGGCGAATGTCATGTATCCGCCTATCCAAAACCTGCTGAGATTGAAGCAGTTAAAAACTCTGGTAAGGCTACGGTACTTGACCAACCTGGATTTAACGTCGGTTATGTCGGTTATAACGTCGAAAAACCCAAATTGAGTGATCTGAGAGTTCGTCAAGCATTAGACATGGCCATCAATAAAGACGCCATCATCAATGCGGTCTATCAAAGCGAAGGCTTAAAAGCCACCAATCCGATGCCGCCAACGCAGTGGGGTTATGACGAGTCTCTCAAAGACGCGCCTTATGACGTTGAGAAAGCAAAAGCCCTTATCAAAGAAGCGGGGGCAGACAACCTTTCTATCGACTTATGGTATATGCCCGTTCAACGACCTTATAACCCTAACGCCAAGCTCATGGCTGAAATGCTACAAGCAGATTGGGCCAAGATTGGCGTAAATACCAAGCTTGTGACTTATGAATGGGGTGAGTACCTGAAGCGCGCGGCTAAAGGCGAGCCTGATGTCATTCTAGCGGGTTGGACCGGCGACAATGGCGATCCGGACAACTGGCTTGGCTCATTATTGTCTTGTGACGCTGTCGGCGGAAATAACTACTCGCGCTGGTGTAACAAAGACTTCGATAATTTAGTCACCAATGCTCGTCAGATTAATAATCAAGATGAGCGCGTGAATGAATATGTACAAGCGCAGCAGATATTCAAAGAGCAACTGCCTTGGACAACGATGGCGCATTCGGTTGTGACCGTATTTACTGCACCAAACGTGGTCGATTATAAAATCAGTCCGCTTGGCTCAATACGTTTCGATGGTGTGAAAGTTGAATAATCTTCACTGATTAGATCCGATACGACATACATAATGGTTTAATTTATATTCGGCTGGGTCAGACTTCCTGCACCAGCCGTATTCATCTGCATTAAACGCTTTGTCGCGGACCCTCTTACCCTCACAAACACTCTTATCATTGAATCACAACTATTGAGCAGCCCATGCTACTTTATATTCTGCGTCGAATCGCTATTCTCATTCCTGTCTACCTTGGCTTGACCCTATCGACCTTCACTCTGATTCGTCTCGTCCCTGGAGATGCGGTTGAAATTATGATGGGCGAGCGTATGGTCGATCCAGAGCTACACGCTCGCGCCCTAGAGCGACTGGGGTTAGACAAACCTCTTGTAGCCCAATATTGGGATTATCTGACTGGCATCTTGACGGGTGATTTTGGTGAGTCTTTTCGTACTCGCACCCCCGTATTACAAGATTTCTTTGCCCATTTCGTCCCCACCTTAGAGCTGGCTCTATGCGCCATTGTCATTGCTAGTGTCATTGGCGTGAGCTTAGGCATCTTTGCCGCGCTGCGACGTGGTACTTGGATTGATTACACCCTCATGTCAGGTGCGTTGGCAGGGTACTCTATGCCTATCTATTTATTGGGGCCTATCCTCACAGGAATATTTGCTCATTACCTCGGTCTACTACCTGTCGCTGGGGTAATCTCTGTCGCGCAGTTCTTAGATGTGCAGCCGTTATATGGCTCATGGCTACTCGGCTCTCTCACTTCGGGCGAACCTGGCGCATTCTGGAACGTGGTCAAACACTTTATCTTGCCTTCTATTGCTTTATCGACTATTCCGCTTGCGATGATTGCACGGATGACGCGCTCGGCGATGCTAGAAGTGCTGGATGAAGATTACGTGCGTACTGCACGTGCCAAAGGCTTATCACCAAGCCGCGTAATCATGGTGCACGTGATGCGTAATGCCTTAATTACAGTAGTCACTGTCGTTGGTCTACAGATGGCAACATTATTGGCTGGTGCGATTATTACCGAGACCATCTTTAGCTGGCCAGGCGTTGGGAATTGGCTACTTGATGGGTTTTTCACTCGTGATTATCCGATTGTACAGAACGGTATCTTACTGGTCGCGACTGCCTTGATTTTGGTTAGTTTATTTATTGATATTTTGTATGGTCTTATCAACCCACGTATTCGACATACTTCTTAATCTAACATTGATAAATACTCATATTATAAGTAGTGACGAATAGCGATTGTATGGTTTTTAGTCGTTTTCAGCACATTCCTGAATGATTGCTAGGAATGATTGCTAGAAATGGGACTCTACATATTTGCAACGCGTTAGCCACTATAGGAAATGCTCATGAAGCCTTCTGCTATTCCCTCTGATCTTAAGCTTGCGGCACTCACGCCGCCATCGTCTTGGCAGCTATTTTTATCGACGTTTTGTCGCAATAAAGGCGCGGTACTTGGTTTTATTGTACTGGCTTTGATGGTGCTTATCGCCATACTCGCGCCTACCATTGCCCCTCATGATCCTTATGAGTTGTTCACCGGTCAAGAGCAACTACCACCTGCTTTTCTAGATGGCGGCAATACCATGTTTTGGCTAGGTACAGATGATGCTGGACGAGATACGCTGTCTCGAGTGATGTATGGCGCGCGTTATTCACTGTTTATCGGTCTGAGCGCCACAACTCTGGCTATGCTCGTTGGCATTTCTTTAGGGCTGAGCGCTGCATTTTGGCCAAAAGTCTGGGGCAAGGCCGTCATGCTGGTCAATGACATTTTGATGTCCTATCCAAGCTTACTATTGGCCATCATCATTGCCGCTATCTTAGGGCCTTCTATGACCAATACGATTATTACCATCGCTTTGGTCTGTACACCACCCTTTATTCGTCTGACTCGTGCTACTGCAATGGTAGAGCTACAACGTGAGTACTTTATCGCCTCGCAGGTAATGGGTGCTGGCGTGCTGCGCTTATTGTTTATCACCATTTTACCCAATTGCATGGCACCGCTTATCGTACAGGCAACGATGATTTTCTCTTCTGCTATTTTGGAAGCAGGCGCGATTGGTTTCTTAGGCTTTGGCGTACAGCCACCAGATGCAGAATGGGGTGCGATGTTAGGTACGGCACGTCAATACATTCAGAGTAATGTTTGGCTCGCTATTTGGCCGGGTGTCGCTATTTTCTTGGCTGCCCTGTCGATTAACTTGACTGGTGATGGCTTACGCGATGCACTAGATCCCAAATTAAAGCAGGTGACCTAACATGACTGATCCATTAATTAAAACGCCAACCAACCATACCTCTATGAATGGTGCATCAGCAAAAGAATCACCATTGCTATTAGATATCGAAAATCTATCGGTGACGTTCGGTCAAGGGATACGTGCTTTCCGTGCAGTAGATGATGTGTCATTGAAAATCGCACAAGGTGAGGTCATCGCCGTCGTCGGTGAATCTGGTTCAGGCAAGTCTGTCACTATGATGGCACTGATGGGACTGTTGCCACCCTCTGCGACAGTCCGCGCACAGCGAGTAGTGTTTGATAACAAAGACATGCTCAGCATGCCTGCCAAAGAGAAGCGCGGCATCATTGGTAAAGACATCTCTATGATTTTTCAAAATGCCATGTCTTGCCTAAATCCAAGCTTCACCGTTGAGATGCAACTGGGCGAAGTACTACGCAAGCACCTTGGTTTACGAGGCGCCGCAGTACAGACGCGCATATTAGAACTACTAGAATTGGTCGAGATGCCCGATGCCAAAAACCGACTCAAAGTCTATCCGCATCAACTATCAGGTGGTATGAGTCAACGGGTCATGATCGCGATGGCAATTGCTTGTGAGCCAAAACTACTTATCGCAGATGAGCCAACTACTGCTCTGGATGTCACCGTACAAGCACAAATCATGGATTTGCTGAGCCGATTACAACGCGAAAAGCAAATGGCGATGGTATTGATCACTCATGACTTGGGACTGGTCGCACAGAACTCACGTGATGTCGCGGTCATGTATGCCGGACAAGTGGTTGAAACCAGTACTGTGCCAGAGATTTTTCAACATCCTGCTCACCCTTATACTGAGGCGTTGCTACAAGCCATCCCAGAGCTAGCTATCGGTCAAGATAGATTGAACAGTTTACCAGGGGTCGTACCAAGTCAATATGATCGTCCAAGTGGTTGCCTATTGTCTCCGCGTTGCCCATATAAAGAACCTTCTTGTGAAGTACCACCACCTATTTTAGATACGCCCAATGGTAAGGTGCGTTGTATTGATTCTAATATTACTTCTCGCCCCTCTCACGCTGCTACTTTGGAGTCCCAAGTATGAGTAACAAAGTGGTCTTAAAAGCAGACAACCTACACAAGCACTACCCAGTATCACAAGGTCTGGGCAAAGCAAAAGCATACGTAAAAGCCCTCAATGGTATCTCGTTCGAGCTTGAAGCTGGCAAGACATTGGCAGTCGTTGGTGAATCGGGCTGCGGTAAATCCACGCTTGCCCGCCAGCTGACGCTGATCGAAGCGCCTACACACGGTGAGCTGTTTATCAACGATGAAGGCACCACTGGCTATAGTAGAAAGGCGCTCAAAGAGCTGCGTACCGAAATTCAAATGGTATTCCAAAACCCTTATGGGAGCTTGAACCCACGCCATACTATTGGCTATCAGTTGACGGAACCATTGGATATCCATACGAAACTCTCTAAAGAAGAAAAGCGTGAAAAAATCAACGAGATGATGAGAAATGTTGGTCTACGTCCCGAACATGCTGGTCGTTATCCGCATATGTTTTCGGGTGGTCAGCGCCAACGGATTGCTCTCGCCCGCGCGATGATGCTCAACCCTAAAATTGTCGTTGCTGATGAACCGACTTCCGCACTCGATGTCTCCATTCAGGCGCAAGTCTTAAATCTATTTATGGATTTGCAGGATGAATATCGTACCGCTTACATTTTTATCTCGCATAACCTATCGGTCGTACGCCACGTCGCTGATGATGTGATGGTCATGTATTTAGGTCAAGCGGTTGAGCACGGCCCCAAAGAAGCGATCTATAATGCGCCAAAACATCCATATACCATCGCACTATTGGCTGCTGCCCCAACGGTAAATGGCCATAAAAACGATTTGACCCTACAAGGTGAGCTACCAAGTCCGCTCAATCCACCAAGTGGCTGCGCCCTGCATAAACGCTGCCCCTATGCCAAACCACAATGTAGCGAAATAGAGCCACAACTGCGCGAATGGGACGGTCGATTGGTTGCTTGTTTACGTTTGGAAGAAATATATGGTTAAGCGCCATCTGATGTTTAGCGGTACGTTAGCTTACGCTGTACTGCTAGCGATGACTGCTGCCCAAGCAAACGACTCTACGGGCTATGTCGGTGCAGGCGGTGTTGAGTATCTGAAAAATAAAAACATCAGCATGCATAGTGAGGATTTATACATCTCAAAAGATGAAATTCGCGTCAATTATGAGTTCAAAAATCTCAGTAATAAAGACATTACTGAGACGGTTCTTTTTCCTATGCCGGCTGTGCCTAGCTCTATGGACTCAGATTACGCTGATATAAGTGCCACTTATGATAACTTTAAAGTTTGGGCCAGTGGTAAGCCTATCATTCCTAATCAGCATGTTCGTACTTTTATGCATCCGATTGTCACCAAAGATGGTAATAGACACTATGGGGAAACGCCTATTGATACCACCAACATTTTTAAGGCGTGCGATATTAGTGATGCTGAAATGATGTCACCTTGGACCTATAAATTTGATACCGATGACATCAATCAACGTCTTGTAGATTGTAATAATAAGGCACTAGATAAATTTATCTATGATGAAGGGTACTTTTATATGCCTTGGGATTCACAAATTATTTATAGTTGGGAGCAAACCTTCAAAGCCAATACTACCACCAAGGTCAAACACACGTATAAACCGTTAGTGGGTGGCTCGGTGCATCTAGGTGAGGAAGAGTTTCCAAATTTTTGCGTAGACAGTTCAACTCAGAGAGGATTTCACAAGGGTGGTGGTCGTCCCTATCATGCCTTAAGCTATATCCTAACTACGGGGGCAAATTGGGCCAAACCTATCACCAACTTTAAACTGACTGTAAAACGCGACCCTAACGAACTGGTCTCATTCTGCTGGAAAGGCAAGGGTAACGTTAAGAAGATTGGACCAACGACGTTTGAAATCAAAGAAAGTAATTTTGTGCCAACCCATGATTTTGACGTCGCTTTTATTATGAAATAGCAATTAGTTTGTAGGGTCTGCCTAGCACACCGATAAAAATTATTTCGACAGCAGTCGTGGCAATAAATTCAAGCGTTCTGAGTAATAGCGTTCTGATGAATTATGAGTCTAGCAGCCTTTTAGTCAGTTTTTGCACCGGATTGGCTATTATCATGACACAAACAAAGGCGACAGGCGCTGCCAGCATCCAAGCTTTAAACCAGTAATAAACAAACCTATCCACCATACCAAGATTGATAAAGGTAATATAAACCGTCATCACCCCTGATAATGAAACTGCCATAATTGCAGTATTAACAATGCGGAACTTATAAATTTTTCGCTTCATCTGATCCATAAACACCTCAAGCAGTTTCAACCTTTCATTTATCGTCTATCTTGAGGTTTGCATAGCCGCTTCTAATGCCGCTGTGTCCTCGTGCATGCGGTACAGACAAATCTCGCCAGCATCATTAAAACGGACAATCATTGACCACAGGCTATTAAACACTTTCCCCGTGTGTTTGACTGTGTGAGCAAGCTTGCCAAATCTGATCACATAGTTATCAGCGACGATAGACTCCTCCATTATAAACTCGCCAAACTCGAACATTTTTGCAAGATTTTTAAAAAAATTAATGCCTTCATCTTTGCCACTGTGCGTCCCATAAATAGGCACCTGACTGTCTGCATCCTCTCGAAAAACCACGAATTTAACGTTTTCATCACATCGCTGCATGGCTTGCTCATATTCACCCATAAAGATGTGTCCCAAAAATTGATCGAGTGTTTGGGTGTTTGATGGTGATTGCATACGTCTCTCAATATTTTATAAAGTAGATAACGAGTCTAATATAGTAGCGTAAAGATAAACAGATGATAGATAGGCACTCACTGTGCAAAAATGCACGGTGAAATTTGCTAAACTTATTATTTATACTGACATTAGTGCTTAGACTAAAAGGTGATAATGAGATGCAGTGGGATGATTTGGCTTACTTTGTTTGCTTGGTGGAAAAACAAACTCTGACTGCCTGTGCTGAGGAAATGGGCGTACAACACAGTACCGTGGCGAGGCGAATTGATCATCTTGAGCAAACATTAGCGGTAAATCTGTTTGATCGACTAGGCAAACGCTATGCACTGACGCCAGAAGGGTCGATGCTCTACAGCCAAGCCATTGAGGTCGAAAAAGAGATAGCTGTATTTGAGAGAATGGCGATTGATCAGAACGCAATGCAGGGAAAAGTTGTTATATCGGCACCACCTGTCTGGGCAAATGAAGTGCTGATACCGGCTCTGACTGAGTTTCGCCAGCAGTTCCCAGATATATTAGTCGCGTTGAGCGGTGAAGTTGGCTTGAGCAATTTACATCACAGAGAAGCAGACATCGCCATAAGAACGCGTTGTCCCACACAGGAAGATCTGGTTGCTCGTATAATTGGGTCCACAAGATACGGTTTCTTTGCTAATAATGAATACCTCAAAAACACCCATTCTGATCGATGGCAATTAATAGAGTTTCAAGCTAATGCTAGAGTACTGATTTGGTCACAGGCTTTAGTGCAACAGCATGCCTATACGGTTGCATTTAACACTAATGATTTATATATGGCCTGTCATGCTGCTCGTAAAAAAATAGGCATCGCGTTACTGCCAGAGTTTTTGGCTCACCAATACCCAGAGCTGACGGCAGTTGACCCAATTAACCGAGTAGCGCTGACCGCTCGAACACAACCAACATTGGAGAACATCCATTCTTCAACACTCGTTTCAGACAATCAGGATTCAATCTCAAATACCAGCATTCCACTCACTCAAGACTACCCTCTCTATCTTGTGATGCATCCCGATGTCAGACGCTCTGCACGAGTGAGAGCAGTTGCTGATTGGTTAATTGCCAGTTGCGCTTAACTAAAGTAGCTGTATAGAGTACAGCTTGTATAGAATAAGGCTCATATAGAATACCGCTAGTTCATATTCACCACGCCGCGACACTTAGGAAACTGACAACAACCGTAAAATTCCTGACCAAGATGTGCGCCTTTTTTGGCAACACGTTTGATCATCTCGCCATTGCATCTTGGACAGGTGGGTACTTGCTCTGTAACAGCTATATGATTGATTTGCTCAACAGCTTTAAGATTGGTGCTATTAGACGTGAGAATCTCACATTCAGCTGTTTTAAAATCATTGCCCGATAACTCAGGATCCATAACTTCAAACGGTGTAAGAAACACTTTATCGGCAATATCATGCGATATACTGACATGTGGTGTATTTGTCTGCTGAGTATTCAGACTGTCCGTTAGTAACTCGCTAGATTCAATCTCAGTCTGACCCGACCATCGCAGCACTTCTCTGCTTTTCAGCGTAACTCGTTTAGCGGGCTCTTTTGCTATCGGCTCAGGTATTGGCTTATTAGTAGTTTTAGCCACTGGTTTATCATTAGCGTTACCGCTAGGCTGCTTGTTTGAGGGGCTATGCTTGTCTTTTAAATAGGCTTTATGCTCTCGATTGGTGCGCCAAGATTTGCTAAATCTATTACTATTAATCTGCTCAACGATGGACTTAACCTCGTCTTCAGTCAGTATCTTATCTTGCTTTTTCTTCACATAAGACACCATGCCACCTGTCAATACGTGTTCGGGTAGCTCATCACGGGTTTTCAGCTCGCACTCACCGATGAAAGCAATCATCGAATGGAAGTAGCTCAGCTCCAAACCTAATAAATCTGCGAGCGTCTTGATATGCAGATAATTTTGACGCAGTGGGTTCTGGAATTTGAATTTACTTCCATTCGGGAAAGCTTGTGTCCACTGCTTTTGCTTCTCGCTACCATATATCCAGCCTTTATAGTTTTTGGTTTCAATGACAAAGATGCCGTATACGGAGACGATGATATGATCGATTTGGGTACTACCACCGTTGGCTCTTGGCAAGGTAATACCGTTTAATCGGTGATAGACGTTTTTTTCTAGTTTTAACCACATGGCGACGTTGATGACGGTTTCACCTAGGAAACCTTTGAAGCTAGATTTTAGGGACATAATAGCGATCTTTAGAATGGTTATAGAATATGCTAGGCGTACTAACGAAACTCTTTAAATTTAATTAACTAGCACTCTCTTACGACGCTTTAAAGACTTAGCGTAATTAGAAGAGCATGATCTGATATGTTTATAAAAACTCTTATAAACCCGATCATACTCTTCATCAAACTGTTTAAGTACGTCTAAAGTACTATCACTAGGATTAGTTTCATATTCCTGCTGTGCATTTATCAGGTTTCCACCTGCATTTAAAAACAACTCAAATTTTTTCTCAAGCTCTGGAAAATATAAAGCTATCAATATTTCTATCTTGCCACCTTCTCTGTAAAATTCATCAACATCTAAAACTTCATCGCAATTGCTTGAAAAACTTTTGGATTGAATTTCCTGAATAATGGCTGCAAAATCAACCAGTCTAAAAGCCACTTCCTCAAACTTTATTCTCAAAAAGGCTTCATACTCCCTTTTGCGTTTAGATTTCTGAGTAATGAGAATACCACATAGTCCAAATATTCCGATTATGCAGGCTGCTATCAAACCTCCACTTAGTTCAATCTGTTTTAGCCATGTGATAACTTTTGCCAGCTCGATACTATCCATCTAATTTTTCCAGTTCTATAGTCATATAATTTATTTTTATACGAGAGCTGCACAAGACGTAAAATGTAATTTTGTGAGCAATCAGTCCATTCTAATTTACCACTAAATCATTATGTTGAGGCACAGAATTTAGTACTGATTGCAGCAGTTGTTTTACCAATAACCATATTAATGAAAGAAGAGCCATATTAATGAAAGAAGAGCCAAAGATTAAGCCATAAAAAAAAGCCACTAGATTTCTCTAGTAGCTCTTTTTTTAAACGCTAACTAAGTTAGATTTATTACACCAAACTATTTACAGCTTCAACCACAGCGTCAGTCGTAATACAAAACTCTTTGTATAATTGATCTGCAGGAGCAGATTCGCCATAAGTGGTCATACCAATGATTTTGCCATTTAGACCAACGAACTTATATCAGTAATCTACATGCGCCGCTTCGACTGCTACGCGGGCACGGATATTGGCACTTACATCAAATATTCATTTAATATAACCAATAAATTAACCTTTTAACGACTCACTCCATTGTTTGATACAGTCGATTTGCTTATTTACGGTGGTTAATTTATCTAGATCATCACAATGGTCAAAAGTCCCAACTCTGTTAGTGCCTCGCTTTCCCATTTCAATTATATAGCCAACTTGTCCTCGTGACATTTGCTGACCCATACTTGAGCAGACAAAATCTAATCTACATCCATTAATACATATAACAATGTTTTTAGGCTCTAATAGCGCCCTTAGTCCGAATAAAGCCTTATAAAAATCACTATCTTGAAATTGATACCTACCAAGTCCAGCCAATACAAGAGTTAGTCCAACATTTTCAGAAGAAGCCGAATAGCTTTCAAATATTAACTCAGCACTTTCTTTAATTTTATTGTTATAGATAGCTACTTTTTGATGCACGATATTCATCTTTGTGTCCAGCCTTTATACTTTTTGATTTCGGATTATAGATGTCTTTTTCAAGCTTTAGCCACATGGTAACGTTGATAACGGTCTTGCCTAAGAATCCTTTGAAGCTAGATTTTAGGGACATGGTGGCTTTCTCAAAAAATAATTCATTAGGTTGATATCTATTAAGTAAAGAACTTAAACCCATATAAGACAGCTATAAATATAATTACGCCAATGACAATTTTCATGAAGCTTGTACTTTCTTGTTTTGCTTCTGCAAAATTCTGTTGAATCGATTCTGTAACGAAGTCCATATCGGTTGAAGTAGGCTTATAACTGTTAAAAGATGCTTTATTAGCTAAGCTCGGAATATCATCAATAAGCTCAGTCACTTGTGGCCGAAGGTGCTTCTCATACTTTTTCCAAGAATTGTCACTCTCATAAAGTTTTCGTACGCCGTAATACATATCTTCTTCAAAATAACTGTCTTGAATCCATTCATCATAATAAGCTTGCTCCCAAAACTTGGCAGGAAGTACAGTAACCTCAGCTGTTTCATCACTGATTAAAATAGGAAATGAGCTTTGCAAAATACCATTGGGTAAATGTAATCGCCAAACGAACAGACTGGTAGACTTTAGTGGTAAAGGCGTAATGCTATTAGGGATGTCAAAACCAAGCATTCTAGTATGTTCGTCAGTTATGTGCTCAGCATACTTTAATATTTCTATATCATCTGTATCAGGAATGGTATTTTTAAAAGTATAAAGTTCATGTGCAATTTCTGCTAGATAAGAAACTGGTGTTCGCCCTGTCGGATCGTATACTATTCCAGCAGGACAAGAGTATGCCTGATCAGAAGACCATAGCATTTTATTTGCTTGAACGACATGAGCCCATACTACTTTGCCTGTTTTATATAACTTGGCCAATTGGTTGATCTGTTCATACAAGATGTCGTCTTTCATCCATTTTGGAGGCATCATCTGTAAGTAAGCTAAATCCGCTCGATCTAAATTAGCAAATTCAATCTCTCTATCAAACTTCAACTCCATAGTGGGTACGGGTGGCAAAGGCTGATTTAAATCTGTATTACTTAATATAGTAGATGGAACTAACTCCAGCACACTTTGCCAAATTGTTTGGTCTTGTAATGCCCCATCGTCACTAACTATTATCAATGCTTGGTAAATCATTTGCTTAGGAACGAAAAAATCACACAAATCTTGGATATCACTATCAAACTCGACAAACATGTTTTCAGTCAATGCGGTCTGATCCCCTATACAATGATCCCTTGCATCAGGGTACCAAACTGGGGCTTCTCTACGAGCTCGTCCAATGATTTCACCTAAATAGTAGCTCAATATCTCAATAGTCGAGCTATTGTGCAGCGAGTACTCTGAAGAAAATATTCGATGCTCTGTAAAGTCAGGCAGTCTTTTTTTAACCGTTAGCAACCACTCATCAATTCGCTTGAGACTATTTAGTGAATAATCAAGATTGCAGTCACGAAGCTCTTTTTCATATATAAAGTTATGATGCTTGGTCAAATCACCTAACTCATTAGAACCCACCTTTTTTGACATGTCAGAAAAGAAATCATCTAACGCTAAGAGCACATTTACTGTTTCAACAGTCGGTTGATTAGACTTAAGGAATGGCTTTTGCGAGTTAATAGAATCAGTGTAATTTAGCATGTTGTTGTCTTAGAAGATGTGAGATTGAGTGACATGATTTTATCCCAGTGCAATAACACGACAAATCATAGCATTTAGCTAATTTGTCGTACCGTTTTATATATGCTGATTTTCTCTTTCGTTTGCATAGCGATATTATAAACATTTGTTATGATTATTACATCTAGATTAAGCTGTAAATAATTCCTCTCTAATCCACGATTTTAATATTGATTTTTATTATGAAATAGATGTTAGTTTTCAGGGTACGCCCAGCGAACCTATAAGATAAAAATTACGATGAAATTCTGAATAGCTCCTCATAGCATTGACAAATGACTGCCAAACATTTTTCTAAAAAATTGTTATCCACGTAAACCAGAGCTTCAATCTCTGATACATCACCTTCATTTCTAAATATTGAATTAGCTGGTGTGATTTCAAACGGTAGACTATTTCGTTTCTCTAAAAGTTTTGTATAGGACATACCTTTTCCATGCTTTAATACATTAATTGCGCAATAGAACTCTTCAAAACTTTCAAGCAGTTCTATCTTATTATGACTTTTAAGCTTTTGTTTTAACTCCTTAAAGGCTGAACCTTTCTCAATCTTGAGTTCCTTTTGAACTACTGCCTCAAATAGTGAAAACATTCCTATAGCGAAAATACTCCTCTCCCACTGCATCTTTTGAAGTGTTAGCACTAACCTAGTTGAGCCTAAATTTTCAAGTTCATCACGAGTTAACTCTTCAACTCGATTAAATTTTTCAATATTTGACTCTGTACTTTCAGATATGATTTGAATAAATGTTTGCATAATTTTCCTTGATCCACTTAGCAATAATATATTGTATTCCATTTTATTCATTCGAGTGCTCATAGCACACTATCAAAACGGTAACTTCAGTGTAAATTACATTTACCATCAAATCCTCAATTTGAAATACAGCTCCATACTGATTGCAGCAATTACCCTGTCGATGCCAATACTGATGCAGGTGAATCAAAAGAACTGCTCCAAAACTAAAATCCAAATATAAAAAAGAGCCACCAGATTTCTCTGATGGCTCTTTTCTTTAAACACTAACTAAGTTAGGTTTATTACACCAAACTATTTACCGCTTCAACCACAGCATCAGTCGTAATACCAAACTCTTTGTATAACTGATCTGCAGGGGCAGATTCGCCATAAGTGGTCATACCGATAACCTTGCCATCTAGACCAACGAACTTATACCAGTAATCCACATGTGCCGCTTCTACTGCGACGCGGGCACGGATATTGGCAGGCAATACCGCGTCGCGATAGCTAGCATCTTGCTCGACGAAAATCTCAGCACATGGCATAGAGACCACACGGACGCCAACGCCATTTGCGCTCAATGTCTCATACGCTTCCATCGCAAGGCCAACTTCTGAACCTGTCGCGATGATAATAGCTTGTAGCTCGCCTTGCTCTTTCGCAAGTACATAGCCACCTTTGGTGATGTTCGCTACTTGCTTGCTATCACGTGCTTGATGTGGCAAGCTCTGACGGCTAAAGATCAACGCTGACGGGTTGTTTTCTGACTTGATTGCTTCTACCCAAGCGCTAGCAGATTCAGTTGCATCACACGGGCGCCATGTGCGTAGATTTGGCGTGGTACGTAGGCTAGTCAATTGCTCAACTGGCTGATGCGTTGGGCCATCTTCACCCAGACCGATAGAGTCATGCGTATAGACATGGATGACGCGCTGCTTCATGAGTGCGCCCATGCGTACTGCGTTACGAGCATATTCCATAAACATCAGGAACGTCGCTACGTAAGGGATAAAGCCGCCATGGAGTGCGATACCATTGGCAATCGCGGTCATACCGAACTCACGTACACCATAATAGATATAGTTGCCGTCAGCGTCTTTTTCGATGCCTTTAGCGCCTTTGAATAGTGTCAGGTTCGAGCCAGCTAGATCCGCTGAGCCGCCTAGCAATTCTGGTAATAATGGCTGTAAGGTATTGATAGCGTTTTGACTGGCTTTACGGCTAGCAACATCGCCGCCCGCTTCTTGCGTTTGCTGAATATAGGCTTGTGCTTGGCTATCAAAGTCAGCAGGCAAATCACCATTTAGACGGCGTAACAACTCAGATGCCAGTTCAGGATAGGCTTTCTTATAAGCGTCAAAGTCCGCATCCCAGTTTTTCTGTTGTACGTCACCTTTGGCTTTAGCATCCCACGCTTCATAGATTTCATCATCTAATTCAAATGGAGCATGCTTCCAAGACAGTGCATCACGAGTCAAGGCGATTTCGTCATCACCCAATGGTGCGCCATGACTGGCTGCTAGACCTTGTTTGTTCGGGCTACCAGCACCGATCGTGGTTTTGCAAATCAGAAGACTTGGTTTAGCAGTCTCTTTAAGCGCTTGTTCAGTGGCTTGAGTAATAGCATCAGCATCATGACCATCGACCTTGATAACTTGCCAACCATAAGACTCAAAACGCGCTTGCGTATCATCAGTGAACCAACCTTCAACATTACCATCGATTGAGATACCGTTGTCATCATAGAAGAAGACCAGCTTGCCAAGACCTAACGTGCCAGCCAGTGAGCACACTTCATGACTGATACCTTCCATCAAGCAACCATCACCTAAAAACGCGTAGGTGTTATGGTCAACGATGTTATGGCCATCACGATTGAACTGTGCCGCTAAAGTTTTTTCAGCGATAGCAAAACCAACGGCATTAGCAATACCTTGACCTAGTGGACCAGTAGTTGTCTCAACACCTGGTGTGTAGCCAAGCTCAGGGTGACCTGGCGTTTTTGAATGCAATTGGCGGAAACCTTTCAGATCATCGATGCTCAAATCATAACCAGATAAATGCAGCAATGAGTAAATAAGCATTGAGCCATGGCCGTTCGATAAGACAAAGCGGTCACGGTTATGCCACTGTGGATCGGTTGGGTTGTGCTTCAAAAACTTGCGCCACAGAACTTCAGCAATATCAGCCATGCCCATCGGAGCACCTGGATGACCAGAGTTGGCTTTTTGTACCGCGTCAAACGACAGTACACGAATGGCATTGGCTAATTTACGTTCGCTAATTGGAGCTGGCATAGAGTGTCCTAATATTCAAATGAGGGGTATGGCTGATAAGAGGAGAGTTTACTCAAAGGGTAATAAAATAAGGACGCAAAATGCGCCCTTACCGTGTTGGCTATAAAATCAAAGTGCAATATTAACATATTTGATGCAAGTCACGCCAAAAAATGGCATGACAGCCAAGTTTATTACTGCTCAGACTTCATACATATCATGAATAATACTGGTCAGTAATTTGGGATTTATGACATGAGCTTTAAATCAATACAAATCAAATTCAGCCGTTATATCTTGATACAAGCTGATATCTACTGGCTGGTTGGTGTAAAACAGATAAAAACTATCTATCACTTGGCACGTATCGTTAGTATAGCGCTGATAGTGCTTAAACCCACTCGCTATAGGAATTCGCACTTCTAAATCATACAGCCCATCTGTACGATAGGTTTCTATATTAATACGAGTCTGGGTATAACTATTATCATCAAGCAAGCTACCTAAGACGATATGCTCTTCATTTGAATAAGGCAAGTCCATAATATAACGCTTTATGGATACCCAATCGAATGTTGCCAACTCATCATTTGCGGTTCTTAAATAAAACTGCGTCATAGAAGTATCACCTAATAGAAGAGTCGCCTGAATTAGTACAAGTAATGATAAGTCTCTAGGCAGTGATTAAGCACAGCCGACTTGTTCTGTCGGCAGAACATCACAACATAATCCGTTATTTTATCGTATATATCTTCACCATCTAGGTAATAGCAGATACCTGTCTCGCCATTTTTAATTATCTGATACAAATACACTTGAATGGCTTGTTGGTCTGACGGTTCATCGAAATGATGTCTTAGTTCAGCCTCAAGGCACTTAGCCATGCCGTTAAAATCATCACTCCAATTCATATTACCATTTCGGTAATACTCGCTAGCCAACCGACCGATCAAGCGAACGAGCTCACCTTGAAGTGTAGCGGCACGACCACTTTTCGGCACAAGGCTTTGCCACAGAGCGTCATACTCACTCTGATATTGACCTGAACCATCTGCGTATAATGCCACTACTTATCCTTATTCAACTATATAGTGAATCCTATATTAAACTGAAATCGTCTCAGCACCGCCCATAAACGGACGCAATACTTCTGGAATAGTGATGCTACCATCAGCGTTTTGATGATTTTCCATGACTGCCAGTAGCGTACGACCAACGGCCAAGCCTGAACCATTCAAAGTATGAGCCAAGCTGGTTTGTTTGCCATCTTTGACACGCGTACCCATACGGCGCGCTTGGAAATCACCGCAGTTAGAGCAGCTTGAGATTTCACGATAGGTGTCTTGGCTCGGTAACCATACTTCGATGTCATAAGTCTTTTGCGCTGCGAAACCCATATCACTCGTACATAGCTGCACAGTGCGGTACGGTAGGTTCAACTGCTGCAAGATATATTCAGCTTGTCCTGTCATTGCTTCTAACAATTCATCAGACTGCTCAGCCGTGGCAATATTGACCATCTCAACTTTTTCAAACTGATGCTGACGGATCAGACCACGAGTATCACGACCATGAGAGCCCGCTTCACTACGGAAACAAGGCGTATGCGCGGTAAACTTAAGTGGCAGCTCGCTAATATCCAAACGCTCACCACGTACCAAGTTGGTCATGGGCACTTCAGCGGTTGGAATGAGATAAAAGTCCATGTCTTCATTGTTTGTGTGATTTTTCAGCTTAAACAAATCATCTTCAAACTTTGGCAACTGCCCTGTACCTTTGAGGCTGTCTGAATTCACAATATAAGGCACATAGGTCTCAAGATAGCCGTACTTCATGGTATGGGTATTGAGCATAAATTGAATCAGTGCGCGATGCATCTGCGCCAACTGTCCTTTTAGTACATTAAAGCGACTGCCAGTCAGCTTGGTCGCCGCTTCAAAATCAAGCATACCAAGTGTCTCACCAATATAGGTATGATCTTGGATTTCAAAATCAAACGTACGCGGTGTGCCCCACTTGCGAACTTCTACGTTATCATCTTCTGACGTACCCACTGGCACATCGGCTGCTGGAATATTAGGGATTTGCATGCCAGCTTTGGTGATACGCTCTTGCAAAGTGCGCAATTCATCTTCAGCCGCTTTAATCTCACCACTGACGCTTTGCATCTCAGCCAATAGCTCACTGGCGTCTTCGCCTGATTTTTTTAGAGCACCTACTTGCTTAGCACCAGCATTACGGCGCGACTGCAACTCTTCAGTTTTGATCTGCAAAGATTTACGTTCTGACTCAACTGTTTGCCAAAAATCCATGTCAAGTGCATAACCACGAGTGGCCAACTGCTGTTGTAAGTCGATTAAATCGCCGCGTAAGAGTTTCGGATCAATCATAATAGTTGCCTGTAACGCTAGAAGTGAATAAGAGGTTTAAAGGTTTTGTTTTTAAAGGTACTGTTTTTAAAGGTGCTGATTTTATCAAAATAAGTGGTAGCCGCTATAATACCAAGACCCATCTCATTTGACCATGTTTTGGCGATACTTTCATTCATCGCTTTGATGATTAATGGCATGCGATTTTTAACTTGATAATATGCTTTGGGCATTCATAAGCCCCCATAATCATCATCCGTATTAATTAATCGCTATAATATCGCGTCTATCCGTGAACAGTGCTGCTTATATGTTTCATTTGAGAGCGCTTTTCGGTAAGATAAGTGCATACCTTTTTTCACTTTCAGCCAAGTGCCGCGTAGCTGCTTCACTTTGGTGATTTAAACCCAACACTTTTAACACAAGTATTTGAGAAACCTTTATGGCCCTGTACCCCTACACGCTGCAACCTGTCGCCTTAAACCTAACTGAGGCAGAATTTCACCAAGCACAATACGAGCTATTTTCTAGTGCCAGCCCTTCTTTTGGTCTAAAAAGCATCAAAATGAAAGAGTGGATCATTATGGCAGTAGTCGTGGTACTAGCGATTGCAGGGTTGGTCTTTGTCACAGGCTACTCAACCATTATTTTTTGGTTGATGTTGGTTTCAGTGGTGGTTTACTTACTGGTTCGTACCCTTGGTTTTAAATGGTATGTCAAAAGAGAATTCGAAAAACAAGTCGCCGACCAAGAAATGCCAGATGAGATGCGTCAGATGAAACTGGGTGTACAAAAGCATGGCTTAGTGATGGCAATGCCCGTCAATCAACCTGATTTGATGAAAAACTCGCAAATGCGTGGTATGCAAATGCGCGCGAGCAATACTCAACAAGCGGTTATCCCATGGTCTGCGGTCAAAAGCTGGGATGAGACTGATGACTACATTTTTATCATGTTTGAGATGAAAGGTCAGCAAGGCAGCCAAATTGTACCTAAACGCCTGCAAGCACAGAAATTCCCAATCGACACAGTGCGTCAGCATTTAGAGGAATTCATTGCTGTTAAAGGATTAAACCCTGAGAACTTACAACCACCAGCATAAAGCATTAGATAGCTCTTTATTGCTCATTCATTGAACGATAAAGGGTTTAGCTCTTTTGATAAACCAATCGCATTATTGTATTTATTAAACTTAACTTGTCGATGATGCTTTGTTATTATAATAGGCATCAGAAGAAAGGTAGTAGAAGCGCTGGATTATATAAATAAGTTAAAGTTATAACTTTCTTCATTTAATTTTTACATCAACACTCACACTATAAGGATAATATCATGAGTAATAATGAGACTAACCAAATCGGTCTAGAAAGAGCAGACATGAGCGAAGTCATTGCTAAGTTAAATGGCCTATTATCAAGCTACCATATGTTTTATATTAATGTACGTGGCTATCACTGGAACGTTAAAGGTGAGCACTTCTTCACTCTACATCCAAAGTTTGAAGAGCTGTATACCTCACTACAAATACAAATTGATGAAATCGCTGAACGTATTCTAACGTTAGGTGGTACACCACTCCATGCTTATAGCGACTTTGCTCAGCACACAAGCATTAGTGAAGATAAGAACGTTAAAGACGGCACGACTTGTGTTAAAGGCGTGGTCAAAGGCTTACAAGAGCTTATCGAAGAACAGCGTCAAGTATCTACTCTAGCAGCGGATAGCGAAGACCAAGGGTCAGCTGATCTTGTCGATGCATATGTACAAGAGCAAGAAAAGTTAGTATGGATGTACAACGCCTTTTTGGGTTAATAGTAGCCAGACTAAAATGAGATAAAAGCTATAATGTACAAATAAAAAAAGCACCTAACATAGGTGCTTTTTTATTGTTAAATATTTACAAAGACGGTAATTTATTTTTGAATCCATTGACTCATTTTTTCACGCTCAGCAGGTGTTGCTTGTAGCCAGATTTGCATAAACTGATCTAAATTACTGTTAGATGAATTAACGCTTGTCGTTTGCTGTACAGTGTTTTGATTCGCAACCGCTGGCTTGTCTAATGATGCAATAACACGTTGGTTTTGCATCTCAGCATCACCCGAGCCACCAAACACACCGCCTATTACGTTACCCAAACCTGAAAATAATCCGCCTTGGTTATTCGCCATACTTTGCTGGCTAGCGATCACAGTATTATCCTGCTGCACAGCTAACGTTGGACGTTTGGCATATTCTCTAGCCGCTTTATACTCTTCTGGTTGACTTGGCATAGTCAAACGATAGGTTTGATTATCAGCCAATTGTGCGGTCACACTGACGTTACCTGAACGCAAGTAATCATGCTCATCACGAGGCAGGTTATACAAGCGGTCATACTTAGCAGTGATGGCATGTTGTCCAGGTTCAAGCGTGAATTTTTTCACTAGAGGTTGAAAAGCACTCTGTTGAAGTTCTTGCCCATTAATAGCAGTGACCTTGATATGGTCATCAACCAACAGAGTGACCTCTGCTTGCGACAACATAGAGACAGAGCTTGCACCAATAAGTAACGTACCGATAGTCATTTTTTTTAGCAAAGAAGCATTGAGTTTCATAAGTGATTCCATTAATAGTAAAAACGTTTTGGATAAAAATATTCGTATTTTTAGGGCTAAAAGTCGAATGGCATAGTATGTTGATCTTGATCTGCAGAGTCATGATCTACTTGCGTCTCTTGCGCAATATCAGCAAGCTCTGCCGCTAGTGTCTGTTCATCAATAGTACGTAACGCATCACTTATGACTGCTTTGGATATATTGTTGCGGCCAAGATTAGAAAACATCGGTTGAATATAGTTGAGCACGTCCATCATCGCCCCGATACGGTGCGGGCCTTCCGTAAGCAAATAGTCAATAATCCTATCGTCAAACTGCCAGCCTCGTCGACGCAGGATAGACTGCAATAATGCCTGACGATCTGCCAGATCATGACCATTCGGTACTTTAAACGTAGGTGCTTGTGCCAAACGGGTCAATAAATCTCTCAGCTGAAAAGGTAAATCATCAGCAGGTTTATTGGCTGCAAACAATAACTGACGCTGACCTTCCCGACTACGATTAATCAAATGGAATAAAGCTTCTTGCCACTGACTGCTTTGCTCAAGGACTTCTAAATCGTCGATTGCGATCAGATCAAAGTTCTCTAAAGATGAAAGCACGTGGACATCGGCATGAATCAACTCGTTGAGTGACAAACAGATAGCAGATTTGTCCATCTCAATAAACGACTCACAGATTGCTGATAGCAAATGAGACTTACCAGTAGCAGGACTACCAAATAGATACAGCTGTCCTATCAGGCCGACATGTAACTGCCGCACTGCATCAATAATCGACATCCAACCAGGACCGGCAAAGTCGCTTAGACTTGCATCATGCTTAATGTCCAGATTGAGACTTAGCTGTGCTTCTGCCATGAATCATCAACTCGTTTTACGTAACACAATGGAAAATAGGAGGCATAACGGTCGTAGAACTGACTTTACTGTGTTCAATACGACTTGATATAAACTTGTGGCGTTGGTCTGCCGTGTTCTTGGCTATGGACATATCGTAGGACTACCATTATAAAAATGGCTCTTGCCAACGAATAACCACTGATACTACTAACACTGCGCCTATATATAACATATTTGCAAAATGACTGACAAGTCTTTTACCTATTAAGCCTTATCAACCGCCCTTTATCTCTCTCATAATTCTACCGCCAATTTATGATAAACACGTTAATTTGACAGTAAACCATCTAATTCTTTTCAAACAGAGCCAGTTGCTTACGGCCTTTATAAAAATCAGTCGAACGATAGTAAGCGTATAAATGGCGGAACAATACATTAAGCACCGCTGAGACAGGCAAGGCTATCAGCATACCGACGAAGCCTAACAAGCTGGCTCCTGCCAATACCGAAAAGATAACCCATAGCGGTGACAGACCAATCTTATCACCTAATAGCAACGGCTGCAGTACATAACCCTCAGCGGCCTGCCCAACCAAAAATGCACCAGCGATTAATGACAGATAAGTCCAGTCTAGTCCAAACTGGAAGAGGCATGCAGTAATGGCAGCGATGAAACCGATACCAAACCCCAAATAAGGAACAAAGCTAGCAACCCCCGCAACCATACCAATGATAAGTCCAAGTTCAAGACCAATGAGCTGCAACTGCACCGCATAAATCATGCCCAACAGCACCATTACCAATAACTGACCTTTAATAAAAGCCATCAATGCACGATCACACTCTCTGGCAATCTGAACAAACTTTTCATTATAAGCCGCTGGAACCGCCATTTTCCACGTATGCAAACGCTGATCCCAATTAAATAAGAAATAAAAGGTCAGAATAGGCACTAATACGATGAGTCCTGCATTATTAATAAAGCTCATACTTGAGGCAATGATATGGCTCATCATCGTGCTGGCATCTTCGAATTTATAATTCGTTTGCATGTAATCGACCAACGTCTCAGAAAACCCTTTTGACTCCAGCTCTGGCAAACTAATACGGCTGTTATTAACAAACCATTCTCGCACCACTTGGTTATACCAGTTCAACACTTTGGGTAAGTAGTCCCACGCCGCTTGCAACTGATTCCAAAGTGTCGGTATCAACCACCATAGCAGCAGCACCATTCCTAACGTAATGGTCGAATAGACAATGATAATCGCTATCCAGCGTTTGATATATTTCGATAGGCGTTTGACCAGCGGATTGAATAAGTAAGCGAGTACGAAAGCAAAGACAAACGGTATAATGACAGGCATCATTAAATACAATAAAAAGACAACCACCACCATAGCAACGACGATAAATAAGCGTCGAAAAAAGAGGTCGATTGGTTGGTTAATCATAACAAGTTATCCTAGGCGTAGGCTGATTTAAAGTTGCGATATGATTGCTTTGAAATAAGTGTTATTGAGTAACAACACCTTAATAGCAAACAGTTATTGACATTAGATTTAGATTCCCATTATCGCAGAGTACCGTTAAAAATCAGTCATTTTTTGTTTCTTGACGCTTTATTTGCCACTTAAAGCAAGTCTTCACTAAATATCAGTCAAATATCCGCAAGTTGCTTTGCGAGTGAGGGTCGTTTTTGGGTATAATGCGCCCACTATATTCAGAATTAACACGACCAACTCGCTTTTCTACCGATAGACCTTCATTCCCTATAAAATTTGTGAGATGACCATGAGTAACAAGCCTTCTTTAAGCTACAAAGATGCCGGCGTTGATATTGATGCAGGCGATGCGTTGGTTCAACGTATTAAATCAGTGGCAAAAGCCACCTCTCGTCCTGAGGTTGTGGGCGGACTTGGCGGTTTTGGCGCGCTTTGTCGTATTCCGACCGGTTACACCTCACCTTTATTGGTTTCAGGCACTGACGGCGTAGGTACCAAGCTTAAACTGGCCTTACAACTGAATCGTCATGACACTATCGGTATTGATTTGGTCGCTATGTGCGTCAATGACCTATTGGTTTGCGGCGCTGAGCCATTATTCTTTTTAGATTACTATGCAACGGGCAAGCTTGATGTTGACGTAGCGGCGACTGTCGTAACTGGTATTGGCGAAGGTTGTAAACTATCAAACTGTGCGCTAATCGGTGGCGAAACGGCTGAAATGCCAGGCATGTATCAAGATGACGATTACGACCTAGCAGGATTTTGTGTGGGTGTGGTTGAAGAAGCAGAAGTTATCACTGGTGAAAATGTCGCAGAAGGTGATGTATTGATCGCCCTTGCCTCAAGTGGCGCGCATTCAAACGGTTATTCATTGGTTCGTAAAGTCATCGAAGTGAGTGGCGTTGATGTCAGCACTAGTGATGCACAATTAGATGGTCAGCCTATCCAAGATGCACTAATGGCCCCTACCCGAATTTACGTCAAAGCCATCAAAGCTTTGCAAGACACCCTTGGTAGCTCAGCCCTTCATGCCATGTCACATATCACAGGTGGTGGCTTAACAGATAACTTACCGCGTGTATTGCCTGAAACAATAGCCGCTAGCATCGATACCAATAGCTGGCAGTTTTCAGAACTATTCACTTGGTTACAAACCCAAGGTAACATCGAGCAGAGTGAAATGTACCGCACCTTTAACTGCGGTGTTGGCTTTGTAATTGTTGTTCCTAAAGATAAAGCTGAAGCGGCTATCAATATATTGAATGACGCTGGCGAAAAAGCATGGCAGTTAGGCGAAATGGTCAGTCGTGAAGTGGATGCAGTGGTGTACCGTTAATGCTAGCCAATAATACCAGTCGCGCCAACAAGCCGTTACGTATCGCTGTTCTGGTATCAGGCAGTGGTAGCAATTTGCAAGTATTGATCGATGCCATGCAAGCTGGCGCACTACCGATTGAGATAGTAGGTGTCATTAGCAATCGTGATGACGCTTATGCCGTCACTCGTGCCAATGATGCTGCTATTCCAGTCGCAGTACTGTCACACGTTGCTAACGGCAAACGCATGGGCATCAAAACTTTTGAAACTCATGCAAATGCACAGCTTGTTGAATGGCAACCTGATTTAATAGTATTAGCCGGTTTTATGCGTGTATTAAGCGGCCCATTTATCGATAATGCGCCAGCGCCCATGATTAACTTGCACCCTTCTCTATTGCCTGTTTATAAAGGGCTTGATACCCATCAGCGGGCGATACAAGCAGGTGAACGTCACCACGGCTGTAGTATTCATGTCGTCACTGCCGAGCTCGATGCGGGCGCTGTTTTGACTCAAGCGCTGCTAGAGATCAATCAAACAGAGACAGCTAATAGCCTACAAGCACGTATACAAAAACTTGAGCATAAATTGCTGCCTTGGACAATTTTGCTATTAGCAAATAAAGTATTGTCACTTGATACTAGTAATACAGCTAAAGCAAGTTACTTGCCAGCCTTGCCATTACAGCTTTTTATGAACGCTTAGATTGGCATTAGAGCATGATAAGTTAGCTCGAACCTAGTTTTGGCACGTATAACATTTTTACATGAAAAAGCCCAGTTAACTCGTAGTGAGCGACTGGGCTTTTTTTATTCAATGGTCATCTAATGACGACCATATTAATATCTAGCAATAATATCAACCGCCATTAGAAGACATGCACAGCCTTGATATTTACAAACTCTTTGATACCAAAACCGCCATGCTCACGACCATAACCTGAATTTTTTACACCACCAAATGGTAATGCAGGGTTGGCTAGACCGTAACCATTGATATAGACCATACCCGTATCAAACTCCTCACGTGCTAGACGTACTGCTTTGTCTGTATCTTTTGAGAAGATTGCACCACCTAAACCATAACGGCTGTCGTTAGCGATACGTAAGGCATCGTCCTGGTCTTTTGCGCGAATGAGGGAAGCCACAGGGCCAAACAACTCATCATCATAGGCAGGTTGACCTTTTTCAACGTTTTCTAAGATAGTGGCTGGATAAAAACTGCCTTTGCTATCAGGAACTTTACCACCAACAGCAATCGTTGCACCTTTAGCCACACTTTGCTCTACTTGCTCATGTAACTGTTCTTGTAGATCTTTGCGAGCCAATGGTCCGATGTCTGAGCTATCATCCATAGGATCGCCATATTTCGCACCTTCGAACTTCTCAACAATACGCTTGCGGAATTCGTCATATACACTATCCACTACAATGAAGCGTTTTGCGGCAACACAAGTTTCACCGTTATTGATCAGACGTGCTTGTGTACAAGTTTCTACTGCTATATCTAAATCAGCATCTTCTAATACGATGAAAGCATCGTTTGAGCCAAGCTCTAATACCGCTTTTTTGATAGCTTTTGCCGCTTGTTGACCAACGATGACACCTGCTTTATCGCTACCAGTTAGTGTGACCCCGCGTACTTTGTCGTTGTTAATTAATTTCTCTGACTGGTCATGACCAATGATAATGGTACGGAAAAGATCATTTGGCAGTTCAGACTCATGAAGTATTTTTTCGATTAACAAACCAGAGCCTGTTACGTTAGAAGCGTGTTTTAGCAGGATACTATTACCTGCCATCAAATTGGCAATGGTATAACGGAATACCTGATACGCTGGGAAGTTCCAAGGCTGCATACCATAAATGATACCAATAGGTTGATAGCTGACCAATCCTTTTCTCATGCCCTCAATGTCACGTACGTCGTCAGCCAGTGATTCAACACCGTTTTCAGCAGTATAATCACAGATTGCCTTACACAGATCAATCTCTTCTAAACTTTGGCTATATAGCTTACCGCGCTCTTCTGTCATCAGTTTAGCCAGCTCTTCTTTGTACTCGATTAGCTTATCACCAATAGATTTAATCGCTCGGCCACGTTCTTCGTGGCTAACAGTACGCCATGCTAAAAATGCTTCATGTGAAGCATCAACAATTTTATTAACTTCGTCTACGCTCATGTAATCGTAATTCTTGATCTCTTCACCCGTAGTTGGGTTGATAGTAGTGATATCTGACATATTATTGTCCTTGTTATATTTTATTTTATGTTTAGTATTTTCAGTTTATAAAATAAGCATCGGTACTGCTTTTTGGCTCAACATACTTGCCAAACGTTATGCAATAAGTTCTTGTTGTATCGTAAGTTCTTATAGCAACCAATCACTCAAATAGGTAGCAGCTTGTTTGTGCGCTACTTTCTATCTGTGGCCATCATAACAAGGTAATTTGGATGATAGGTTTACAAGATATAAAGAAGTGTGCGTAAGATGTTAAGAGTGTGGCTATCTTATTAACTACGCTTAAGTTGTAAGTAGTTTGAGTTATGGACGAGGTATTTGAGTAAATTTAGACCAATAAAAACCAGCCCTGCGGCTGGTTTAATAAAAAATTTATCTGTCTTAAAAAATAATCAATCTAAAATAGATGGTTCATCACAGGTATCTCCTGCGGTGGGTTTTCTTCTTCGTCAACGATTTGACGAGCCACATGCATGATAAGTTGGCGTAACCAACGATGAGCTGGATGATGTTGCAATAGTGGCGACCATGCCATGGTTAGCTCGAACTCAGGAATAAAAAATGGTGGCTCTTCCATTTTAATACTGTCGTTATTTGCCTGCATTTTTGCCACACGAGTTGGCAAAGTTGCTACCAAATCTTTATTAGCAGCAAGCATGGCTGGCATCTGATAATGACGAGTAAAGACACTGATTTGACGTTTTTGACCGAGGCGTTGTAGCGCTTGATCGATAGACCCTAGACCACCTGATTTTTCAGGATTGACCCCAAAGCCGACACCCATGCCAGTTTTAGAGACCCAAACATGCTGCGCTTTTAGATAGTTTTTTAAATTAAAACGATTGGCATAAGGGCTGTCGGAAGACAACAGACAACTAAAAGTATCACGCCACACCAACACTTGGTGAAAGCTCTGTGGTATCTCATTGAAACGGTTAATCGCTAAGTCAACGCGCCCCTGCTCCATATCACGGTAAGAGACGTCTGATGGTGTCAAAAAGTCCAAAATAACATTAGGTGCTTCTGAGCGTAGTGCTTTGACCAGTTTAGGCACCAAAGTCGCTTCTGCATAATCCGACGTCATAATACGAAAGACGCGAGAGGTACTATAAGGACGGAATTCAGTACGTGGCTCTAACACTTGCGTCAAATCTGCCAGTATCTCACGAATACGAGGTTGCAACTCTAAAGCCCGCTCCGTTGGCGTCATACCTTCAGATGATCGAACCAATAGAGGGTCATTAAACAATTTGCGCAGACGGCGCAAAATGTTACTCATCGCAGGTTGGGTAATGCCAAGCTGCTCAGCTGCACGAGTGACATTTTTCTCTCGTAACAACACATCTAGATGTACCAATAAGTTTAAATCTACCCGCTGCAAATTCATATATAGTTCTCTTGGCCTTTGGATAAGTGCCGTTATAAGCTTGGCATTTTTGGTGCTGTTCTAACAATTTATGGTCTATAACAGTGTAATTCTGCTATTTTTTTATCTGATTTTATGCGATATCTGCTAAGTATAACCTAAACTGTCTAATGTAAGGTACTGTTATATATGAATTATAACTAAAGAAAATACCCAAGATAATAATCATAAATTAGATAAATCTTGGTAAGGCAGTTATAGTAAGTCTCATAGGATGACTTGTAACGCAAACGATACAGCTTAGTTTTATAGACTGGCTACATTCATTTGACCGACACAATTATATAGTATATTGATGGTCTTTATCGGTAGCATCATACGATGAATTGACTACTTAAAAGACCGTTATAGTCATTAGACAATGACTAAATCTATCGCACAAACTGTTTATTATTGTAACATTTCTTATTGCCGATAATGACATCGCCACTCAATAAAGAAAGCAAGTGCCTTAGAAATATATGAATAAGCTCAGCAACCTTTTATACATTACCTATTGTTTTTTCACTACCAAGTTCTAGTAATTCTCTTGTACTAGTGACTAAGTTTGTTTAGGGTAAATAAGGCTTTAACTGATAGCTTGTAATTCTGTCTGACCTTATAAGATGTCAATAGCACTAATATAAAGTCTAAATGTATACCTTTTCAGTCATACACAATCGTCATTATTTTAGCACTTAACTTATTTGTTTTTACACCCCACCAAGGAGACATAGATGTCAACTGCATATAAATCAGCGATCGACCTAGTACGTGAATTAAAGCAAAAGCACGGTAACTGGCAGAATATCAGCGAAACCGATGCGGCACGTATGATGTCACAAAACCGTTTCAAAACGGGCTTGGATATCGCAAAATATACTGCAAAAATCATGCGTCAAGACATGGAAGACTATGACAATGATACGTCTCAGTACACACAGTCTCTAGGTGCATGGCATGGTTTTGTTGCACAACAAACTATGTACGCTAAAAAGAAATATTTTGGCACTACTTCTAAAACTTATATTTACTTATCAGGTTGGATGGTTGCAGCTCTACGCTCTGAGTTTGGTCCACTACCTGACCAATCTATGCATGAAAAAACCTCAGTACCTAAGCTAATCGAAGAAATCTACACGTTCCTACGTCAAGCCGATGCTAAAGTATTGAACGATTACTTCCGTGAGCTAAACGCTGCTGAAGAAGCTGGTCAAGATACTTCAGCTATCGTAGAAAAAATCGAAAACTTTGATTCGCATGTTGTGCCAATCATTGCTGATATCGATGCAGGTTTTGGTAACGAAGAAGCCACTTACCTACTGACTAAGCAAATGATCGAAGCAGGTGCTTGTGCCATTCAGGTTGAAAACCAAGTATCTGATGCTAAGCAATGTGGTCACCAGGCGGGTAAAGTAACTGTACCGCACGAAGACTTCATCTCTAAGCTAAACGCTATCCGTTATGCATTCCTAGAACTTGGTGTTGAAGACGGCGTTATCGTTGCACGTACCGATTCTGAAGGTGCATCACTCACGCAAAAAATTCCAGTATCAAATGAGCCAGGCGATCTAGCTTCTAAATACATCGACTTCATCGAAATGGAAGAAGTTACTTTAGAAAATGCTCAAGAAAACGACAGCTTGCTTAAGCACAACGGCAAACTAGTACGTCCAGTTCGTCTGCAAAATGGCCTATATCAGTTCCGCGAAGACACAAACATTGACCGCGTTGTACTTGACTGTGTGACCGCTCTAGAAAACGGTGCCGATCTACTATGGATTGAGACACCAACGCCAGACGTAGAACACATCAAAATGATGGTTGACCGTATTAAAGAGCAACAGCCTAAAGCGAAGCTTGTATACAACAACAGCCCATCATTCAACTGGACGCTTAACTTCCGTAAGCAAGTTATCGCTCAGTGGGAAGAAGAAGGCAAAGACCTCTCTGCATACAATAAAGATGACTTGATGAGTGCTGATTACGACGGTACTGAGCTTGATGCAGCAGCTGACGTAGCCGCTAAGAACTTCCAACGTGATGCGTCACGTGAAGCGGGTGTATTCCATCACTTAATCACCCTACCGACTTATCACACGACTGCACTTAGCGTTCATGAACTTGCTAAAGGCTACTTCGGTGAAGAAGGCATGCTTGCTTATGCAGCTGGCGTACAACGTAAAGAAATCCGTGAAGGCATCGCTTGTGTTAAGCACCAAGCAATGGCGGGTTCTGACCTAGGCGATGATCACAAAGAAATCTTCTCTGGTGACAACGCACTTAAAGCTGGCGGCGGCAAGAACACAATGAACCAGTTCTAATAACCGACTCTCTATAAATAATTGCTAAAAAAGCCGCCCTACATTATGTAGGGCGGCTTTTTTATGGCTGTTTATTGATACTCTGTCATTGTGAGCTTTTTAAGCTTCAATTCTAGGGCGTGTCCTCATTTTAAAAATGATGATAAGAATGAGATAAGTTGTCGTCAAACGAGGAAAATAGCGCAGATAATATCAGGATATTAACCAGCTATTTGACGACTTTTGGCAAAATTTAGCTATTTTTAGCTCATTTAGAGGACACTCGTTTGAATTGAGAACACGCCCTAATGCTTAGCATCCTTGCTATCAGTCTCTTTAGCACTGTCGGTATTATCATCTACCTGATTGCTCTTTATACCCTCTGAATGATGGACGTCTTGGTTTTCACCCATCAGATTACGTCGTAAGTGTTCTACACGAGGGCTGTGTTTAAAAAACTTACGATAGATCGCTTTTATCATTCTATAAATGAGATAAAAAACACCACCAAGCACCACTAGCCACCACAATTGTATAATGCCAAGTGCAAATGACCTGAGCATACTCCAACCATCTTTGAATGATTTGTTGACTTCGGTGCCAAAACTCGGCCGCTCAGCATCTATCAAAACGTCTAGGTTTTGCGTGGTTTCTTTATAGCTGACATCTGGCTGCATAAAGCTCAGATTGATTGTACTATATTTAATTTTATCGGCGATATCCATTTGCTCAAGCTTTGCCAATTCTTTTTGGCGACGTGCTGCATAAGTAGCGGTGATAGCATCGACATTACTACCCTGATCTTTATCATTTTTGCTATCGAGACGCTCTTGACTGAGCTCATCCGCCATATCGCTATTTAGCTGACTTGCCAGCTGTTCACGATAAATATCCAAAGTAACGTCTTGTGCTGTGAACTCTTGACCATTCAAAAAAGCCACTTGCTGCTGCATTTGCTCCAAGAACTTATTGACGTTGATACGAGGAACCCGAACCGTCATTTCAGCTTGGCGATTATAGGTTGTGATTGTAATATTTTTATCACCTTGGAGAAAGGTTATATCACTACGTGGATAGTTGCTAATATTACTGAGCGCCACATAGCCACCCTGCTGCCGTGTCAATGTCTCAATAGCAGCACTACTCTTGACCACGTCTTTGACAGTAAAATTTGCACTGGCATTGATCAGCAGCTCTTTACCTTGTATCTGGATATTAGCGGCCTGACTAGCAAGTGTCTGCTCACTACTTCCTGATAAGCTCTCAACCGTCAGTTCATTGGCTTGATTGCCAGCCTCTGACTCTGGCTCTGCAACAACTGATTGTTCAGACATCACGGTATTGATATCAGCACTAACGTCTTGTTCATTCGCATAATCGCTTGGCTCCTCTGAGGCACTTTCTGCATATTCCTCAGATTGACTACAACCACTCATCAGTAATACAGATCCGAGCATTACCGCTGCTATAGCTAATGACAAACGATTAGGTTGTGATGATGTTTTAAGCTTACTCATCATAGAGTCGTGCTGCCTATCAAAACCAACCTGCTTTTTCAAAAGATGGCTTTCAGATACCATAAGGATTTCTCTCATTATTAAATATACTTTTGTTCAATATTTTCTCAATTATAACGACAATAAAACAAAAGTGTATTTTTTATAGAAAAACACATAGATAGTTCTATAGAATATTACTTGTTATTAGATGATAGCTTTCATACGATAGCGTTGACTGAATCTAAAAAAGTACCAAGTAGCCGAGTACAGATGTGTAGTACTTTCACTCGACTTCCTTGTATCCAAATTATATTGAGCCGACTATAGATTGACTAAAGTACTCACTTAACGTTTATTAAAATAATTGGGAGCCACCATGCAAGAGATAGAACTGAAGTTTTTGGTGCCAGAATCACGGCTAAAAGGCTTGATGCGTCAAGCTCAAGTCAAATCCTCACAGCTGACGCAACTGGCTGCCCATTATTACGATACGCCTGACCAACAGTTGGCACAGTCAGGTATTGGCTTGCGTATTCGTAAAGAAGGCGATTCGTGGGTACAGACTATCAAAGCTGGCGGTGATGGTATTGCAGCGCGCTTAGAGCACAATGCGGTGTTAGATAACGAACAAGTACAAGCAATGCTCGATACCAACTCCCTTATGCCTGATTTGACCATTTATAAAGACACACCAATCGCTCCTGCATTGTCTGACTTTAAGCTCAAAAAGCTGGCAAAAACACTGACGCGACTATATGTCACTGATGTACAGCGCACCACTCGATTACTGGTAGAAGACAGTAGCGATCAAATAGATAATCAAGTAAATAATAGCATCGAGATTGCCTACGATCATGGAGAGATTATTCATGGTAACGATGATGCCCAGCGAGAAGTTATTCAAGAGATAGAGTTCGAACTGGTATCAGGAGATTTAGATTTTCTGTTTATGACAGCCAAAACTTGGTGTCAGCGCTATAAGCTATGCTTATCTACTGTAACCAAGGCTGAACGCGGTGGATTGCTCATCAACGGACAGAATCATAGCCCAGCCGTTAGCGCTGATCTTAGCCAGCTAAACATCAATAAAAAAACTAGCATGCCTTCCTTTGTAAGGGCTGCCGTACATAACTGTCTGCTGCAAATACTACCGAACAGCAGTGCTATCGTGGCTAGTAGCACTGACAGTGGCCACATCTTGCAGTTACAGATAGGCATTCGCCGCTTATGTGCTGCCCTAGATGCGTTTGCTAGCTTCTCTGATGAAATCAATCCTTATTGGCAGCCAATACTAAACCAAACGGCCACCTTACTTGGCGATTATCAGGAGCTGGATTACCTAGCAAATTATATCGAACCTAAGCTGCAAGAATATGGCGCACCTGAGACTAACTGGACGACGGATATTGATGCTCTCAAAATCAAGCCTATCGACGCCATCAGCGTCCCTGATTTTCAGCTGACCTTATTAGAACTCATTGCTTTTACCATGAGTGATCCAAGCCTTGAGCCTCAAAACAACAAGCTTGCTATCGATAAAATCGTAAAAATCCTATCCAAGCAACATGAAAATCTGCTCCAAACCAATGACGAGCTTGGTGAGGAAGACAATGTTGAAAACGATAGTATGGATTTAGAAGACATTGATTTAAAAAATATTGATTTAGAGGATGTTGATTTAGAGAGTACGGACTCAAATCTTGATACTGATGAGCAAGCAGGCTTTGAATTGCATCAGCTAACAGATTTGCTTTATATTACTGAGTTTTGTGCGCCTCTATTAAGTAAGAAAGCATCTAAGAAACACACCAAACACCAGCTAAAATATTTGATCAAAGCGCAAAAATCACTAGATAAACATCATAGCTATGCACAATATCAACAGCGTTATCAGATAAAATCAGCTGTAGATAATAATGCATTATATGGTGCAGGTTGGTTTGCAGCCGCACTCAAAAAAGACACGAAACACAGCGAAAAACGCTTAGCCAAAGTGAGAGATCGTTCGATATTTTGGTAAAACGTTCATAGTGAAATAGCAAAAAATTAGAATAAAAAAGACAGCTCACTCTATGAGGGCTGTCTTTTTTATAACTTTTAACTCAAGCAAATTGCTATAGATTATGGTATCAATATGTTTGTACTGTCACTCTATTTTATTCATCTATCCCACAGTCGGTTCAATATAATTTGGAGACAAGGAAGGCGATTGAAAGTACTACAAGTAGTAGACTAAGCGAGACTGGCACCGTATCCAATTTATAGAGGGTTGACTATACTATTCAGCTATAATAGTCACAAACGTCCCCTCGCTGACTTGCTCAAATAACTGAATGATATCCGCGTTACGCATACGTATACAGCCATGTGAAAATGGTGCGCCCATTGGCTCAGTATCTGGTGTGCCGTGTATATAGATATAGCGCTCATAAGTATCGCAGCCACCTTGGCTGTTACGACCTTTATTCACTTCTTCCTCGAGACCACTTAGCCAAAGGATACGGCTCAATATCCAATCGCGTTCAGGATGAGACATGCCGAGCTCCGCATTATATATCTCACCTGTGGGCACACGGCCTATAAACACAGCGTTGCTAGGGACACTACCCCCTATTTTTTCGGCAATGACATGTTTACCAAGTGGTGTACAGCCACTATCTTGCTGACTACCGATGCCGTTTTTAGCAGTCGATATCGAGTATCCTGCTATTTCTTTATTCTGCTGGTGTACCGTTAAATATTGATGAGCGATGTTGATGATTATCTGTATATCAAGATTATTGCTGTTTGTCATAAATGCTTCCAACTATCAGTTATTTGTAAAAATACTGTTAGGGTAATTAGGACATATTGAACTTTCAACTAGGGCACTCACAGTGACTATATTAAGATTATTCAACACGTCCACGTAAAATGATTGAAAATTTCTATTATCAAGGGATTGTATCAAGGCATTGGGCACCGTAATATAGGGGCACACTTTTTGATGCTAGCAGATTATGACGACTATTTCACCGACACGTGTGTCGATGTATGATTTTCTATATCAAGATACCATACCAATGGTGTCTTTATTGGCAGATGCCGCAAAGCTTTCATTACCACAAGCCCGCTTAGCAATGGATGCCAGTTTGCAGGCAATTATTAGTGCCCTTCTCGCTTATCAGCAACGTTATGATGGTCAAGCCGTGAGTAAGAAGCTATTTGGGCGTGGTGCTGTCAAAGAGCTCCGTCAATACAACTCTATGAATTTTGCGACCATCAGTGCGACGTTATATCACCGTCACGATGCGGCAGATGCCATATTCTCTGATAACGCTCGGGTCATAAAAGCAAGCGATCATATTGCCAGTCAAATTGACACAACGACGCAACAAGTCCAAATTTTATTGACCTCTTTATGCGTGATTGTACTCCGTGAGCTGGCTATATTGGCAGAATACAGTCAACTCGATAATAACGAGATTAATAAATGGTTTGCGCTACAACCACAGTTTTTGTCATTAGCACGTTTTACAGTCAGTGAACCGGAAACCCTATCAGCCGAACTGGCTAATAACAACGACGAAGCGCCTGTTTTAGCAGCCGAAAATACAGTGGACACGGGAGCTGAAAATCCATCAGAGACTGGTCTATTAAGTGCTGAGCAGCTCTCAAGCACCCCACCACCTTTCGATCCTTACTGGTACGAACTGACGGCATTCAAACCTGAAAGCTATGAGCCTGTTCAAGACATGCAACTGGCTACAGGTAACTATTTGAAAGCCATTGGCCGCTCACCTGATAACTTGCAACAAGGACGCCATAACGACATGCTGGTGTTTGCTGAAATGCATGATATTGCATTGCCACATCAACGTTGGTTACTACAGCTCGCAAAAATATCAGACATCTATCTCAGTCGCAATCGACTGCGCGTAAATTCTGAACCTACTACCCCGCCCAAGCCGCCTTTGGTTAGCTTAGGTCTAATCAGTGGCAATAGCGACAACACGCCGGCAACGATCAGTGAAAAACCGATTGAATACGAGGCTGCCACACCACTTTGGAAAAACCCCGTTATTCTCATTATCATTTTGGTCATTAGTATACTGGGTGGATTGGCAACCCTCAAATATCAAATGCAAAAGTCTGACGGTGCTATGTTAGCAACAGAAGAGGTACTACTGGAACAAAAGACTCTTGAAGAACGCCAGCAGCAAGATGTAGCAATAGTGATGGTAGACGATGAAGATGTTGTAGAAACAGCTGAAGCTGAGTAGACGCAAACAACCATTTAAACGTAGCTGTTGTCATAAGTATTTAAGCACAGACTATTAGCAATAAAAAAGAGGCTCTGTATAGAGCCTCTTTTTTTACGATTTAATTTTCTAATTGATTACGAGTAATCTAACAATCTTACTTCGATAAATCGCGACCACGGCTGGCTTCGATAGCTAGACGTAGACCATTAAGACGGATGAAACCTTCAGCATCTTTTTGATCATAAGCGCCTGCATCATCTTCAAAAGTTGCGATCTTTTCGTCAAATAACGAATCATCTGACTTACGTCCAACCACGCTCACTGCACCTTTATATAGCTTCATGCGAACCGTACCGTTGACATATTCTTGTGATTTGTCAATCAACGCTTGCAACATCATACGCTCAGGACTGAACCAGTAGCCGTTGTAGATGGTTTTAGCGTAGCGTGGCATTAGCTCATCTTTTAGATGTGCGGCTTCACGATCTAAGGTCAATGACTCAATACCGCGATGTGCTTTTAGCATAATCGTACCTGCTGGCGTCTCGTAGCAACCACGTGACTTCATGCCAACATAACGGTTTTCTACGATATCTAAACGTCCGATACCATGTTTACCACCAATCTCATTGAGCTTGATCATAATTTCAAAAGGCTTAAGCGCTTCGCCATCGATAGCAACGATGTCACCTTTTTGATATTCTAGCTCTAGATATTGTGCTTCGTCAGGCGCTTCTTCTGGGCTGACTGACCAGCGCCACATATCATCTTCTGCTTCAGCATATGGATCTTCTAGGATTCCGCCTTCATAAGAGATATGTAGCAGGTTGGCATCCATTGAGTATGGAGATTTTTTCTTATTACCCGCATAATCAATCGCAATGTTGTGCTCTTTTGCATATTCCATCAAGCTTTCGCGGCTAGACAAGTCCCACTCACGCCAAGGGGCAATGGTCACTACATCTGGTGATAAGGCAACAGCACCTAGCTCAAAACGTACTTGGTCATTACCTTTACCCGTAGCACCATGGCTAATGGCATCAGCATTATGTTCTTTAGCAATCTCCACCAAACGCTTGGCGATTAGCGGGCGTGCGATAGAAGTACCGAGTAAATATTCGCCTTCATAGATAGCATTGGCACGGAACATTGGGAATACATAGTCACGGGCAAACTCTTCGCGCAAGTCTTCGATATGAATATGTTTGATACCCATGGCTTCTGCTTTGGCGCGTGCTGGCTCAACCTCTTCGCCTTGACCGATATCTGCAGTGAAGGTAATAACCTCTGCATCATAAGTCTCTTGCAGCCACTTAGCGATGATTGAGGTATCAAGACCACCTGAATATGCCAATACGATTTTATTAATATTTTTCGGATCAAGTTGAGCCATGAATAACTCCTATTATGAGAATTTAATTGTGGTAAAAGCGCTAAGATTCAATCGAAAGATAAACTACTGACTCAGTGTACATCATATTTACTATAGGCAAAAGTACCACTGCCATAAGGAGTAAGCTTTTGGTTGAATTGTACGGCAATGGATATAAGCTATCTATATGAGATTGTTATCTAATAACGATAAGCCAGATCGTTTTGTGCAGTCAAAAATCATTACTCTCCATAGAATGGTAGCAGAACAATCAAAACCTTCTACAGTGCGACCAATGAATTATGTACAGAGCGTTAGTCGCATATTTAGTCAAGTGGGCAAATCTGTTATGATAGCCACATAACACCACTCCGTTTTATTCCCATATATGACGACATAGAGCGCTACGACATTATGACTGATTCGATTAGAGAATTGACTATCCTTCAACCAGACGACTGGCATATTCACTTACGTGATAGCACAGCATTGAGTACGACAGTACCGCATGCCGCAAATAGCTTTAATCGTGTTATTTGCATGCCAAACCTAGTACCGCCTGTCAAAAATGTCGACGATGCACGTGCTTACCGCGCGCGTATCATGTCACATCTAGAAACTAGCGATTTGAGCATAGAGCGCAAAACGGCGTTCGACCCCCGTATGACCTTATATCTGACGGATAAAACGACTGCACAAGACATCGAGATGGCAGCAAAATCAGGTATCGTACAGGCCGTTAAGCTCTATCCTGCTGGAGCAACCACCAACTCTGCTGACGGCGTCACCAATATCAATGCTTGTGTTGATGTCTTTGAAGCACTAGAAAAATACGACTTGCCCTTATTAATACATGGTGAAGTCACTCAAGATCATATTGATATTTTCGATCGTGAAAAGCGCTTTTTAGATGAAGTGTTGGCACAGATTATCGTAAAGTTCCCTACCTTGAAAATCGTAGTCGAGCATATCACTACCAGTGATGCTGCGGACTTTGTATTGGCTCAAGGCAATCACGTTGCCGCCACTATTACACCTCAGCATTTGATGTTTAACCGTAATCATTTATTGGTCGGTGGCATCAAACCGCACTTTTATTGCTTACCTATTTTAAAGCGTGAAAGCCATCAAAAAGTATTATTAGACGTAGCAACTAGTGGCAATCCAAAGTTCTTCCTAGGTACTGATTCTGCTCCACATGCGACGGATAAAAAAGAAGCTGCTTGTGGCTGTGCTGGTTGTTATAGCGCTGCGACTGCCTTGCCGTTGTATGCCACTGCCTTTGATAGCGTTGGCAAAATAGACAAGCTAGAAGGTTTTGCCAGTCGTTTTGGTGCCCAGTTCTACGGGATGCCATTAAATGAGAGTACGATTACGCTTGTCAATACACCTATGCAAGTGCCTGTTGCCTATCCTTACTTCGATGGCAGTTCTCTCACCCCGCTTATGGCGGGTGAAACGCTACCATGGTCTCTTAGAGACTAGAGCACGCTAAGGTATATCATTATTCAGATTGTAAAACTTAAAAGTACTAAGTGCTAAGTGAACCAATTGATGACGTGCCTGACATAAAGCCCTCTATATTTTATTCTATAATATCTGTCATATCCCTATCTTAGGCGGTGTGACAGATATCATCACATACTTATTTTTCATTCAATATAACAGTACGACTGATAAAAGCGATTTTACCTGATATGACCACTCAAAACGATGCCACCTTGCCTGACAATACCGTGACAGATGAACAAGCACCAATACGCCTAAAAGATCGCTTTCGTAAGTTTTTACCTGTGGTCGTCGATGTTGAGACAGCTGGTTTTAATGCACAAACTGATGCTTTATTAGAAATTGCCTGTATTCCTGTGCTGCTTAATGAGCAAGGTGTGTTTTATCCTGGAGAGGCTTTCAATGCTCATATCGAACCTTTTGAAGGGGCAAATCTAGAGCCAAGTGCCCTCGCCTTTACAGGGATTGATCCTAAAAACCCACTGCGTAAAGCCATTGCTGAAGATGAAAAAACTGCCCTACGCCGGATTTTTAAGGGTTTAAAAGAAGTACGCCGTGAGGAAGACTGCCGTCAATGTGTATTAATCGGACACAACGCCCATTTTGACTTGGCATTTTTGAATGCTGCTGTGCTACGTACCAATAACAAGAGCCACAATCCGTTCCATAACTTTTCAGTTTTTGATACCGTCACGCTATCAGCACTCGCATTTGGTCAGACGGTACTGGCGCGGGCTTGTAAGGCAGCAGGGCTAGATTTCGATGGTAAAGACGCTCACTCAGCACTATATGATACGCAAAAGACTGCTGAGCTGTTTTGTCATATTCTTAACCATTACCCCATGCTGGCTAATGCAATGCATAATGAAGCAAATACAGATGAGTTACCTGACAGCGATAATAAATAAGCCACATATCCTATATTGCCCATGTCTCCTAATAGTGCTACTTTTAATACTTGATGACTTTGGCATCTTGATTTTACAATCAATAGGGATATGATTGATATCATGATCAACAAGCCTCTCGTTTAATTATTGAATATGGTATGGCCATCATTCAAAAGCAACAAACGAGTCGACGACCTGTAATTATGCACTCTGAAACGGTGTTGTCGTATCCTGTAGATGGTTTAAGTTGCCCACACTGCCTTATAGCATGACATTGCTCATACTATAAGGCTTGATAGGAGGGACTTTATCATGGATCCACAACTCAAATTATGGGGAACAATCATAGGCTATATGCTGCTAGCTTTGACGATTAGCGCTTGTACTTCTTTGTGGATTCGCTATCATTTAAAGCGTAAAGACTTACATCCTCGCCGTGCAATTAAAAAAAGATACTTAATTTTAAAAAGACGAAGAAAAAGGCTTGACAGCAAGCGCAGACACCATTAGAATACGCACCACTTCGGCATAAATGGTGAAAGCAGCTGAGGTGTTGTGTTACTAGTCCCCATCGTCTAGAGGCCTAGGACACCGCCCTTTCACGGCGGTAACGGGGGTTCGAATCCCCCTGGGGACGCCACTATTTGGCGTCACTCGTTAGCAAGTTTGCTGCAAAGCATCTATTAAGACTAACAAGCGTACCATTGAAAAGCCCAATCACATCGTGATTGGGCTTTTTTTTATGCGTGCATTTAACTGTCTCAAAAAGACGATACCTAAGATCTTCAAATGTATATCACTATTAATTTAATGCAGCTAGTAATGTGTACTATGAATACGTAACTTGATTTGCTGCTGCATCTATATTAAAAGTTTTATCGAAAATTTACTGACAAAAAAGCCAACATTGACTGTTGGCTTTTTAGATCGAATACGATTTCTTTATAAAATCTACCAGATTTTATCTGATAACATCAACCATAACAATGTCATGATAACCATCACACCAAGTACGGTTTGAATCAAAAAGAATGCTTGATGCTGACCGACCACCTTACTTAAGGTCACCCCTAATGTACTGTACTTAATAGGTGGTGTATCTATATTACCTGTTCTTGCCTGCTCTTCATAATACCCTTGTAGGATATCTACAAACCTTGGCCATTCACTAGAATCCCAATCGTAAGGCTTAAACGGCATAAAGTTTTTCAGCTCAGGCTCTTTTGTCATCCAACGTTCAAGTGTGACAGAACGTAGAGACCAATTCGTAAAACGGCGTTGGGAGATTTGTGAAAAATCTAGAATTTTTAGTTCTTTATGACGGTCATCTACTAGTAATCTATTTTTTAAATTAGTGAGCGCTTGTTCTGACCCTTCTACACACTGTAAGAAGTAACCATTGCCATAGCAAAGAATACCCGTGACGTTATCGGCTTGGTTCTGCTCAATCGAAATCTCTGAAATGTCGTTAAGCGTACTAGAGCCTGACAGACCAGTCGAAGTGATTTGGCTGATATATACAAGCTGGCAGAGATCTATTGTGACTGGATTTGTCGAATCATTAATTTTTGACAATTCGATTCTCCCTATTTTTAGATAAATGGAGCTAAAACAACCATACTAACTTTAGAAAAAACATAGAGACAAGACTTTTAGAAGCATCAAATTGGTCTGGTATATTATTGATTTTATAAATGTTTATACTAATTGTATTAAGTTGGTTACATCATAGGCTAGTTTAGTCATCAAAGCAATCTATGTTTGACAATACTGTTTGTATTTCATAACTGAGAAGACTTCAAATGAATGAAGTAGCCTATTTTTTATTTTTAAATAGGTGCTGGCTGAAATATGTGAGATATAGGCACACCTACATCTCCATTAAATAGACTTATTTGATACGATACAGGTAGTAGCAAACTAATGAGGAACAGCTATTGGAAATACTTTATGATAATCACGATTGTGCAGTCAGAATAGCTGCAAGTAAGATAGCATCATCTGGATAAGTGAGTTTTATGTTTTGGCGACTGCCCGTCACTAGACGAATAGGGAAATCTAAGTATTCAAAGGCACTGGCTTCATCCGTGATAGAAAGGTTATGGGTAAGAACATAAGCCAACACCCTCTTCAACTCACCTAATCGAAATACTTGTGGGGTTTGCGCTTGCCACATATTGCTGCGGTCGATAGTGCATTTAGCATAAGAATGTGCGTGGTTATGGTTACTACTAACAGTCTCATGCGTAAGCTCAGATTGGGCAGTAGAATAGACGTACGACTCTTTTAGCGTATCAGCCACAGGTGTTGCTAGGATAGCGCCATAAGGCTCTGTCATCGCCGCTTCGATCACTTGATTAATATCATTACTGGGTACAGCAGGACGCGCAGCATCATGAATCAACACTAAGTCTGAATCGTCAGCGCCTGAATGACTGATTGCCCCTACACCTGCCTGTACTGACTGCCAACGCTCAGCGCCGCCAATGGCATAATCTATAGGAAGTGCGAAATCGAGCATTTCAGCAGTGGTGTCATCTGCTGCAATGACCAACAAGCACTTATCAATATAATCACTACAGGCGAGCCTTGCTACACTATGCTGTAGCAGTGTCTGTCCTTGTAGCATCGTGTATTGCTTGGCAACAGACGCACCAAAACGACTGCCGCGACCAGCAGCGACGATCATGGCATGTATACGAGGTGTGGTATTCATAAGATAGTACTCATCAAACAGCTCTCATGGTTGAGACCCATGACAATATGGCTAAGGAAAAGTAAGTGCTAAGAGAGGTAAAGAGAACGAGGTGAACCGAATATCTATTCTAGATACTAATAGATAGTACTTTTTCGAAAATCAAGAACAATTAATAATTGCTGTGTGTAGTAGGTGCCGTAGATACTTGCACGAATGTCTCGTTTGGTTTAATCAAACCCAAATCTAAACGAGCATGCTCTTCTACTGCTTCAAGACCATTTTTTAAATCATATACGTCGGTACGTAATAAATTATTTGCGGCTACTTGGCTCTCATTCAAGCGCTGTTGCTCTTCTGTCTGAGTCATCAGTTCGTTGTGCTCGAAACGACCATTTTCGCCTAGCCAATACTGATATTGCAGCCCTAACAGAACGGCAACGGCTAACGCGAGTAACATAAATTGGCTAAAATATTTCATAAGAGGATAACGCCAAACGACAAAGATATAGTAAAAATTAGCTAAAGCAGCTAGGCAATATATAAACACAATAATGATTACATACTGCCCAGCTTTAACGTTAAGTCCTGATTAACTTGGACTTATTAACCACGTAGACCGATGAACTCTTCACGGCCACGATAGCTTGCACGTACTTGCTGCTCGATACGAAGCAGTTGATTGTATTTTGCGACGCGATCTGAGCGGCATAGCGAGCCAGTCTTGATCTGACCAGCAGCAGTACCAACCGCTAAATCTGCAATAGTACTGTCTTCAGTTTCACCTGAACGATGCGAAATAATCGTCGCATAACCGTTCTTCTTCGCCAGATAAATCGCATCTAGCGTTTCTGATAAAGTACCAATCTGGTTAAACTTGATCAAAATTGCGTTGGCAATTTTCTTATCAATACCTTCTTGCAAGATAGCAGGATTGGTTACGAATAAATCATCACCGACCAACTGAACTTTATCACCAATTTGCTCAGTTAAATACTTCCAACCATCCCAATCTGACTCATCAAGACCATCTTCGATAGAGATAATAGGATATTGACGTGCTAAACCAACTAAATAGTCTGAGAAGCCTTGGCTATCAAAAGATTTGTTACCTTCGCCTGCCAAGATATACTGACCATCTTTATAGAACTCACTTGCCGCACAATCTAACGCAAGATGAATATCTTCACCAGCTTTATAGCCGACTTGCTCAATCGCTTGCATAATGACAGTGATGGCTTCTTCGTTGCTACGTAGGTTTGGTGCAAAACCGCCTTCATCGCCGACCGCTGTATTCAAGCCTTGTGATTTTAGGACAGATTTTAAGCTGTGGAAAATCTCTGTACCAGCACGCAATGCTTCAGAGAAGCTCGAAAACCCAACTGGCTCAATCATGAACTCTTGGATATCTACAGTGTTATCCGCATGCTCGCCACCGTTTAAGATATTCATCATTGGCACAGGCATCGTGAGCGACGTCTGATTGCGCAAGTTGGCAATATATTGGTGTAATGGCAAGTTCTTTGATTTGGCAGCCGCTTTAGCCGTGGCAAGTGACACCGCTAGCATGGCGTTGGCACCAAGGCTGTCTTTGTTTTCTGTACCATCTAGCGCAATCATTGCATCATCGATGCCTTGCTGCTCTGTAACGTCTTTATCCATCAAAGCGCTACGGATTTGGCTATTCACATTGGCAACGGCTTTTTTCACGCCTTTACCCATGTAGCGATCTTTGTCGCCATCACGCAGCTCAAGCGCTTCACGTGAGCCAGTTGACGCGCCACTTGGTGCTGCAGCACGGCCAATCGTACCATCAGCCAAGATAACATCGGCTTCAATCGTTGGGTTACCGCGCGAGTCTAATATCTCACGAGCGCGAATGTCTTTAATTGCGGTGACGTTGTTGGTTTCTTCAGCGTACATAATGTCTGTTAATTCCTTTGGTCATGCCAAGTCTATGGGGTAAATAACGGCAGCTAGAATACAAAAAAGATAAAGCAAATTATCGTATAGCACGTGCGCCTAAAACAGCTTTGCCTATTTGTAAAATCGGTCAATTTTCAGTACGATTAAAGGTTTATTTGGCGTATCGACAGCTGGCTATAGTGCTTGGCATCATAGCATAAATTTTACCAAACTTCCCTTATCTTACACCAACTTGCGCCCATAAAATGAAATATGAGCAGCAATGTCAGCCATTATCGAATCGTTTTATCGACGACGATGTAAAAAACGAATGGATGTCTATGCTTTAGACAAACGCTCTGCTTCAATATTAGTGTTCGAGACTGTATTGTCCAGCTCAACCTCTGTCTTAAATCGTGTCAATCGCAGTGCATTCATTAATACTGAGATGGAACTAAGCGCCATGGCAGCAGCTGCAATCATAGGGTTTAAAAACCCAAAAGCAGCGAGTGGAATGCCAATGCAATTATAAATAAAGGCAAAAAACAAATTTTGCTTAATATTACGCAGTGTTGCTTGGGCGATTTTTTGTGCCGCATCGATATGCATCAATGACTCACCCATCAGTCTCGCTGAGGCACTGTGCTGGGCCACGTCGGTCCCTTCAAACATGGCAAAACTGGCATCGGCAGTTGCCATCGCTGGTGCATCATTAACACCATCACCTGCCATGGCAACTTTATGACCCGCTGTTTGTAATTTAGCAATCTGGCTCGCCTTATCTCTCGGACTCATTTTGCCATAAGCCGCCTTGATACCCAGTTTTCCTGCGACATAATCGACGACGGACTGCTTATCACCACTCATCAAAATCACGTTAATGCCAGCATTTTGTAGTGCAGTAATCGCTTGTGGAGTGTCCCCTTTTAGGTCATCCGCTAAAGCAAAAGCGCCTAAAGGTTCATCGTTAATACTAACTGCAACCGTACTGGCCACTTGCCATGCTTTTGGCATCAATTTTGGCAGCGTCAAGTTAGCAAAATCTGCCGTACCAACCTTAATAAGCCCAAGGCCATCAATGCTTGCTTGTATACCTGCGCCTTTTATCACGCTGATATCGGTCACATTAAATAAAGGCAGTTGACGGTCTTTGGCCGTGTTGACCAGAGCGGTTGCTAGTGGATGACTGGCATGCGCCTCGACACTGGCGGCAATCTGCAATACCTCATCAACAGCAAGCGATTTATCCACCATGACATGGTCAACGATAGTCGGTTTGCCAATGGTCAGTGTGCCCGTCTTATCCAAGACAACGGTATCGATGTCGCCCGCTGCTTCGAGGCTTTGTGCGTCTTTGAACCAAACGCCATGACGAGCAGCAACGCCCATACCCGCCATAATTGCAGCGGGTGTGGCCAAGCCAAGCGCACAAGGGCAGGCAATGACCAAAACCGATACGGCGTGCATTAGCGCCGTATCCACCATACCTGTCAGCCACCACGTGACGACAAAAGTAACCAATGCAATCGTAACAACGATGGGAACAAAAATAGCTGTCACTCTATCAGCCAGACGCGCTAAGTTGGCTTTTGAGCCTTGCGCATCGCTGAGTGCTTGTACCATATCACCTAGCTTAGTATCGCTACCTTTAGCACTGACGCGATATAGCAAACTGCCATTTTCGACTAGAGCACCTGCCAATAGAACATCGCCCTCTTCTTTTTTGAGCGGTACGGACTCACCCGTTAAATGACTCTCCACACACCAGCCACTACCACCTATAACCATGCCATCGGTGGCTACTCGGCTACCTTGCTTAGCGCGCAAAATATCACCAACCTGTACATCTTGGAGTGCAACATTATGAAAATCACCATTCGACTGCTGCTGCTCAACTTGGTCAGGTATCAGTGATAACAATAAATCAATACTATTTAAGCTGTGCTTTTTGGTACGCTCTTCTAAATACTTACCCGTACGAACAAAAGCAATAACCATCACTCCTGCTTCAAAATACACTGCAGGACTATTACCTGCACCATGACCACCCATGAGACCATCTTGCAGCAAGCTATTTAGCGTCCCATCGCCATTTGTCAGCCACAGATAAGTTGAATATGCCCAAATGGTGACCGTACCGATAACGACCAATACGTCCATATTGGCAAGACCACCTCTAATCGATGCCCATGCGCTCTTATAAAACGGTAACGCCAAGCCAAACTGTACCACTGTCGCTATGAGGAACTGTATCCAAACCGGTGGCATCCACGCCATACCAAAACCTGTCAGCATGCCTGCCATACCGACTAAAAATGGGATTAAGCAAACCCATAGCCCAATCAAGCGCCAAGGATACTCAATTGCTGTATTCTTGTCCGTTTTCTCAAATAAGCTCTCACCTACTCGTAAATTAGCCACAAAACCAGTTTTATTCACCCATTCTGTGACCTGCTCAGGTGTGGTCTGAGTCGGATCATAATCGACATTGGCAGTCTCACCTGCAAAATTCACACTCACATCGTATACCGATGGCTTTTTGTTAAGTACCTTTTCGATTCGTGAGGCACAAGCCTGACATGTCATACCATCAATCGCCAGTTGTAGATGCGCACGCTGCGGCGTAAGTGATGTATTTGACTGAACGTCAGTTTCAACATCGTAGGATTTGTCATTAGTGCTGCGGGTAATATCATTCATAAAGAAAACTCGGTATGGCATTTATTCGTTATAGCGTTTGTAAAATTGGATGAGCCATAAAAATATCAGTGGATGGATGAATCTAAATTAAAAAACATTCCAGATTACTATCCATTCAAATCAATTCAATTCATTTATAGCCATCTGGGAAGCAACCTAATATCACTACTCTTCAACCATTAAAAAACCAGCCATAATAGCTGGTTTTTTCAAATGAGAGACGGTACTTATGAGTTAGCGACAGTCGCATCAAAGCCAGCATCATCAATCGCTGAAACAATGGCTTCTATATTCGTTTTACTATCGTCAAAAGTAACGGTTGCTTGATTGTCTATCAGCTCGATACTGATATCATCTAGGCCATCAATATCAGTAGTAGCGTTATATATACTGGCTACGCAGCCACCGCAAGTCATGCCGTCGATTTTTATAACACGAGTTTGGTCTGTCATATGAGACTCCTTTTTTTTATTTATTAATATAATACTGTTTTAAATAAATGATGCGCAGATACTATCTGAGGATCATTCGAGGAATAATACCCGATATCAAAGATTAATCATCATGATGTGAGTTTTGTGGTGCATCGATAGGAAACGGCTGAGTAACATAATCAACCATACTGATTGCCGCCGTCAGAGCATGGATACTCGTATCGGTATCTTCATAACGCACACTAGCAACATGGCGAGTGGTATCTAAATCAATAGCTGTTACGCCAGTGATATTCTTCAATGCCGTCATCACGCTATTTAGTCCTGCCGCGTCATCGATATTTTCGATACTTACTTGTGCGGTTTGAATCGCCATTACATTATCCTCCTATCTTTGACCTATTAGCTAGTACTACTAATGAGTGTCTAACGTTTCGAAACCTTTGACCAAGTCATCAATCTGCTTAAGTTGGCGTAAAAACGGCTCTAACTGGCTCATACGTAGTGCACAAGGACCGTCACATTTGGCTGTTTCTGGGCTTGGGTGTGCTTCTAAAAACAACCCTGCCAACCCTGCTGCCATACCTGAACGTGCAAGCGTCGTGATTTGCTCGCGGCGACCACCCGCACTATCGCTACGCCCACCCGGCTGTTGCAAACTATGTGTCACATCAAAAAATACAGGAATATCCATCTGCTTCATCGTATCAAAACCAAGCATATCGACGACCAAATTGTTATAACCAAAAGCACTGCCACGCTCACACAATATCAGTTTGTCATTGCCACCTTCCAAGCATTTATTGACGATATGACGCATCTCATGAGGGGCTAAAAACTGGGCTTTTTTAATATTAATAATGGCATCTGTCTTCGCCATTGCATGGACCAAATCAGTCTGACGTGACAAAAATGCAGGCAACTGGATGATGTCAGCTACTTCAGCGACAGGTGCTGCTTGATGAGGCTCATGAATGTCAGTAATGATAGGTACTTGGAACTTCTCTTTGATTTGACCAAGCCAGTCAATGCCTTTCGCCAATCCTGGGCCTCGATAAGAGTGCAGGCTTGAACGGTTGGCCTTGTCAAAACTGGCCTTGAAGACATAATCGATGCCCAAACGTTGGCATATATCAATATACTGTTCAACAATCTCAAACGCTAACTCTTTAGATTCCAAAACATTCATACCGCCGAACAATACAAACGGCTGATCGTTACCAATATTAATAGTGTTATTGTTAGGCGTATTAAGCTGAATATGTGATTGTGCTTTTAATAAATTTTCCATTAAACAACTATCCTCTTTATTGTTATCAGTGGTTCTATCGCATATTGTAACCGATAGCCCAATTAATAAAAGTATCCAAGCGTAATCATACCATTCCTAAAAATCAGAATAGTCCGAGAAATGAGTGCAACTGCCTCATTTATTAGACTAATCACTTTTCACGTGGTTAATGATATTTTTTGGGTTTGGTGTTATCCGTAATTAAGGTGTAATGGACAATTATATTGCGATAACCATGTTCTCTAATTCTAAAATATAGGCTCAAAAAAAGACCGATTCGAAAATCAGTCTTTTTTATACATGTAAATATGTCAGGCGTTTATAACGACTTGGTTTGAACTATCTGGCTTCGTTATAGTTTTTCGCCGCTTTTACAAAGCTGTTGAACAGTGGATGACCACCGCGTGGCGAGCTAGTAAATTCAGGATGGAACTGTACAGCAACGAACCATGGATGCTCAGAAATCTCAACTGACTCAACCAAATGCTGCTTGGCTGAATAACCAGATATGGTCATACCTGCTTGCTCTAGTGGCTCGATATAACGGTTATTCATCTCATAGCGATGACGATGACGCTCCGTAATATTGCTCGCGCCATAGATTTGGCTTAATTTGCTGCCAGCAACTAATTCGGCTTGCTGTGCACCTAGACGCATAGTGCCACCAAGATCTGAATCATCACTACGAATCTGTAGCTCACCGCGCTCATCTAGCCACTCAGTGATGAGACCGATGATCGGCTCAGCAGTCTTGCGATCAAACTCAGAAGAGTTAGCATCAATATTAAGCACATTACGAGCATACTCAATCACTGCCAACTGCATACCGAGGCAGATACCTAGATAAGGTACGCTGTTTTCACGTGCATAAGTAATGGCTTTCATTTTGCCATTAGTACCACGCTCTCCGAAACCGCCTGGTACTAAGATAGCATCAGCGTTATTTAGCTGCGCGAATAAACTATCATCACTCTCCAAACGCTCGGCATCGATATAATCAATCTTTACGTCTGCTTTATGTGTGATACCAGCATGGAGCAATGCTTCATTGATAGACTTATACGCATCAGGCAGTTCGACATACTTGCCAACCATCGCTACGGTCACAGTCGTCTCAGGATTGAGCTGCGCTTCAACAACTTTATCCCAATCGCTCAAGTCTGCTTCAGGTACATCAATGCCGAAACGCTCACAAATCAAGTCATCAAGGTCTTGCTCATGCAAAGTGCGCGGTATTTGATAAATACTTTGGGCATCTTCACACATAATGACTGCACGCTCTTCCACATTAGTGAATAGCGCAATCTTACGGCGATTGTCTTGTGAGATATGATGTTCAGAACGGCAAATCAATATGTCAGGCTGCAAACCAATAGAACGCAGCTCTTTTACAGAATGTTGGGTAGGCTTGGTTTTGGTTTCACCAGCACTAGCAATATAAGGTACTAGCGTTAAATGCATCAACATGGCTCTGTTACGGCCAAGCTCTACTTGCATTTGGCGTACGGCTTCCATGAAAGGCAGTGACTCGATGTCACCGACTGTACCACCAATCTCGATAATAGCGATATCATAGCCTTCACCACTGGCCAAGATTTTACTCTTGATTTCATCAGTGATGTGCGGGATAACCTGTACTGTACCGCCGAGATACTCACCACGACGCTCTTTGTTTAAAACGTTTTGGTAGATGCGACCACTGGTGAAGTTATTGCTTTTACTCATTTTTGAATGACGTAAAAAGCGCTCGTAGTAGCCCAAATCTAAATCTGTCTCTGCGCCGTCTTCGGTAACGAAAACTTCGCCATGTTGGAATGGGCTCATCGTACCTGGATCGACATTGATGTACGGATCCATCTTGGTCATCGTGACTGTTACGCCACGTGCTTCTAAGATAGCGGCAAGAGATGCTGCGGTGATACCTTTTCCTAGTGAGGACACTACCCCACCGGTCACAAATATAAACTTGGTCATAGTACTCTTTCGGTAATTGGTAAAGAAGGATTTTACTAAAAATACGCCATAAAATATAGGGCAAAAATGCAAACTGTCAGAAACTCTTCTGTTTTTGTGTTGGTAATCAACATTTTTCTGCAATTTAAATGCTAACCAACAAAAAACCCACCCCGAAGGATGAGTTTTTATAATCAGATTCTAATGCTTAGATTAGAATTTGTACTCTAGACCACCACCAAGTGCGAATACATCAAGATCAGCACCAGTAGCACCATCTTCAGCAGAGTTGTTACCAACATAAGCGTGAGCAATGATGTTGTCTTTATACATGTATTTACCACCTAGAACGACTTGGTCTGAATCACGATCTTCAACACCAGCTAAGTTTCTAGTACCGTTATATTGAAGGTAAACAGCAGCTGGACGAGCAAAGTTAGCTAGACCCATCTCAGCACTGACGACCAAACCTTTTTCGTCTTTAGTACCTTCGTCAAAATCAGCTACTTGATACATTGCACCTAAAGTAACTGGCGCTGCCATGTATTTGCCTAGATCGACCGTTGCACTACCACGTAAAAGCTCGCCTGCTTGGCTCATGTCTTTATCATAAGCAACACCAGCAGTAACGCCAGTACCTTGGTCAAACATCAACGAAGCGCCAAAACCACTGTCACGGTCATTATCATCAGATACAAAAGCTTCATCAGCACTATACTGAAGTGAGAGCTCTAGTGGTAGATCATTATATTTAGGTGCAATCCATACGATAGAATTATTAACACGACCACCATCAGCCATAGTTACCGCATCTAAAACATCGCCTTCCATGTCAAGATTACTAGAGCCTAGGTTATCCCAAAAGCCTTCAGTAACGCTTACATTATTGATGTAATCAGTCACTGAATAATTACGGCCAAAACGGAACTGACCTAAGTTTTTGTTATCCAGACCAAGGTAAGTATCACGGCTCTTTAAAGCAATATTCTCATCACCACTGTCATCGACAGCAATGCCATATTCTAATTGATAAATCACATCAGTGTTAGCAGTCATTGCTTCAGAGCCTTTGAAACCAAGGCGTGAACTGTTTGAGTTGATTTGCACTGAGTCGCTGTCGACGTCATACAATGTACCATCACGTTCAGCATTTACATAGTCAGTAGTAACGAATGCTTTACCATATAAGGTAGGTGCTGCATTGGCTGCAGATACAGATAAAGCGGCAACTGCTGTAGCTAAAAGTAATTTTTTCAAAGGATATCTCCACTTTACGATTTGAGTGATAAGTTGGCTAAGTAGTTGATGTATATAATGGTGTATCCAAAGATACTCAAAACCACTATATATAACGAGTCATGAAAACTGCTTAAACACTACTTTACCGAACAAATATTACAGTAAGGTGAAAAAACAAAATTTACATGACTGTGATTATTCAATATTACTATTCTTTGTATTTAATATTTTATTTTTATCATAAAAAAACCCACCCCGAAGGGTGAGTTTTTATATATTAGCTATTAGCAGCTGATACTAGAATAAGTATTCTAGACCGCCACCAATTGCGAATACATCAAGATCAGTATTAGTAGCTTTATCGTCAGCAGAGTTGTCACCAATATAAGCATGAGCAATCATGTTGTCTTTGAAGTTGTATTTACCACCTAGAACAACTTGGTCTGAATCACGGTCTTCGAAACCAGCTAGGTTTTTAGTGCCGTTATATTGAACATAAACAGATGCTGGACGAGCAAAGTTAGTTAGACCCATTTCAGCACTAACAACCAAGCCTTTTTCGTCTTTTTCGCCGCCATCAAAATCAGCTACTTGATACATTGCACCTAAAGTAACTGGCGCCGCCATGTATTTACCTAGATCAACCGTTGCACTACCACGTAAAAGCTCGCCTGCTTGGCTCATGTCTTTATCATAAGCAACACCAGCAGTGAAGCCAGTACCTTGGTCAAACATCAACGATGCACCAAAACCACTGTCACGGTCATCATCATCAGATACAAAAGATTCATCAGCACCATACTGAAGTGCAAGTTCTAATGGTAGACCATTGTATTTAGGTGCAATCCATACGATTGAGTTATTAACACGACCACCATCAGCCATGGTTACTGCATCAAGGATATCGTCTTCCATGTCAAGGTTACTAACACCTAGATTATCCCAAAAACCTTCAGTAACAGTTACGTTATTGATGTAGTCAGTCACTGAGTAGTTACGACCGAAACGGAACTGACCTAAGGTTTTGTTGTCTAGACCAAGGTAAGTATCACGGCTTCTTAAAGCAACATTATCATCACCACTGTCATCGATAGCAATGCCATACTCTAACTGATAGATAACATCAGTGTTAGCAGTCATTGCTTCAGAGCCTTTAAAACCAAGACGTGAGATGTTTGAGTTGATTTGTACTGAATCGCTATCTACATCATATTCTGGAAGTGATGAGTCACGCTCAGCATTTACATAGTCAGCAGTAACGAATGCTTTACCATAAATAGTAGGGGCTGCATTGGCTGCAGATACAGATAAAGCAGCAACTGCTGTAGCTAAAAGTAGTTTTTTCATGGGTGTATCTCCACTTTACAATTTTAGTAATAAGCTAGCTATTATTAGCTGGTGCTCATAATGGTATCGTCACAAATCCTCAAAGATATAATGTGTAACTGGCTACCGAGATTAGTCAGGAACAAGTGTGGCGAATTGCTATTGCAGTAAGATCAAAAACCATGACTCACATGACTGGGATTAAAACAACGTAACTGCCATGTAACCTTTGGTATTTATTGCTCCGTGCGTAACATCCGTTACCAAACTCATACTTCGAGTACAAGCATAACAACTTTGACATAATTTGCAACATGTTTTTTTGCTTTTTCGATACATCCATTATCAAATAAAAAATGCTTGGTTGTATTTGAGCGATCACTAAAAAAAATTCTATTGACTCAACAAGATACAGAAAACATTGATTAATATCATTACTGATAATCTTAAATAGCAATAACGAATATCAAGTATTTAGCCAAAAAAAGCGCTATTTATTTAACAATAAATAGCGCTTATAAAATACTGCTTGTCTTATTTTTGTCACATTTGACAGTCACAAACGAGCAAGATAGTACAATATACCATCCTGCTCATTAGCTTAAGCCTGCCTAAAAAATGATACTTAATTTATCATTTTAGGTGTTTGCTTTTAGATCAAGACGTGCCTGATGCAACAATGGTTCAGTGTAGCCACTAGGCTGCTCACGTCCTTTAAACACTAAATCACAGGCTGCCTTGAATGCATAAGAGTTTTCAAAATCGCTAGCCATTGGTTGATAATCACTATCACCAGCATTTTGTTCATCAACGACTTTTGCCATACGCTTCATGGTCTCAAGCACTTGCTCCTCAGTGATCACATTATGATGCAGCCAGTTAGCGATATGTTGACTGGAAATACGTAGCGTGGCACGATCTTCCATAAGACCAACATCATCGATATCAGGTACTTTAGAGCAACCAACGCCTTGGTTTACCCAGCGTACGACATAACCTAGGATACCCTGCGCATTGTTCTCTAATTCTTGCTGCTTTTCTTCTTTAGACCAGTTGGTGTCTTTCGCTAATGGAATGGTCAAGATATCATCCAAGCTTGCACGCTCACGTGATTTTAGGCTGTCTTGTACTTCTGTCACATTTACTTGATGATAGTGCATGCTGTGCAAGGTTGCCCCTGTTGGTGACGGTACCCATGCCGTACTAGCACCAGACTTGGGATGCGCAGCCTTGGTGTCCATCATCTCTTTCATTTCATCAGGCTTCGCCCACATGCCTTTACCAATCTGAGCAACACCCTGTAGACCTGTCTCAAGGCCCACATCTACGTTCCACTGCTCATAGGCTGGCTGCCACGCTTGTGACTTCATCTCACCTTTTGGTACAAACGGGCCTGCATTCATACTGGTATGCATCTCATCACCTGTACGGTCGAGGAAACCCGTATTAATAAAGATCACACGCTCTTTGGCTTGGCGAATGGCTTCTTTTAAGTTAACCGTCATGCGACGTTCTTCATCCATAATGCCGATTTTAAGGCTGTTGCGCTCAAGCCCTAGCAAGTCTTCTGAAGCGTTAAACAAGTCATTGGCCATTTTGACTTCTTCAGGACCATGCATTTTTGGCTTAACGATATACATTGAGCCTTTGCGTGAATTCGATAGTGGGTTTTTACCTTTTAAATCATTTAAAGATAATAACGGTGTGATTAAGCCATCCATCAATCCTTCAAAGATTTGTTCTTGACCATTACCCAAATCTACTAAGATTGCTGGGTTTTGCATCAAATGACCGACGTTACGAATGAGTAGCAACGAACGACCTGGTAGGATAAGCTTGCCGCCATCTGGCGTGGTGTATTCGCGGTCTGGGTTTTGTTGACGAGTACGCGTCTTGCCACCTTTTTCAAAGGTTTCTTGCAAGTCAGCATTCATCAAACCAAGCCAGTTGCGATAGACTTCAACTTTTTCTTCAGCATCAACCGCAGCGACTGAATCTTCACAATCCTGAATGGCTGTAATCGCTGACTCAAGTAAGACGTCTTTGATATTTGCAGGGTCATCTTTACCGACTGGATGGTTGGCATCGATTTGGATTTCGGCATGCAGATTGTTGTTCTTTAATAAAATACCTGTTGGTGCTGCGGCATCACCCACAAAACCGACAAATTTTTCAGTGTCTTTTAGCGAAGTGCTGCTATCACCTTGGATAACTTCAAGTGCGCCATCAACCACTGCAAAGCCTGTCGCGTCATTGTATGAACCTGATGCTAGCGCAAAGTTTTCATCTAAGAATGCTTTTGCATAAGCGACGACGGCAGCACCACGAGTCGGATTATAGCCACCTGTTGCTTCTTGACCATTATCATTACTGATGACATCGGTACCATATAAGGCATCATACAAACTACCCCAACGTGCATTGGTTGCGTTCAGTGCGTAACGAGCATTGCGTACGGGTACGACCAGCTGTGGCCCTGCGATATGAGCAATCTCATCATCAACGTTTTGTGTGCTAACTTTAAAGTCATCGCCTTCTGGTAATAGATACCCAATCTCTTGTAAAAATGCCTTATATATAGGGTAATCGATTTCGCCATCTTTGGCAGGGTTATCTAAATGCCACTGATCAATCTGTGCTTGAATTTTGTCACGAGTCGCCAGCAGTGCCTTGTTGCGCGGGGTAAACTCTTTGATGACTTTTTCGAAACCTGACCAATAACTGTCTGAGTCAACACCGACTTTCGGTAGCACTTCGTTTTCAATAAAGTCATACAATTGCTGGTCGATGGCAAGGATGCCTTTTTGAATACGATTGGCGTTAGAAGACTGGCTCATGTTGTTATCCTTATCTGTTCGTGAGAGTGTAAATACGAAGTTGCTACCGCAATGATTGGACATTGTCGGTCTTAGACATCTATTCCAAGTTTAGATGAGTACGAATCAAATCTGTTGTTCTATCATATAAGCTTGTCATGAATAGCACTTTAAACATTTGTGCTATGCTACTAGCATACATTTTTTGCTGCATTGAATCACGCTTGCTAACAACATTATAGAAAACGATATAGGTCATAAATACAGCCATTTATTTCAAACGGCCTATACCTGTGTATCAATAGCTTTATGTCGTATTGGCATGAGCTATAATGCTCACTACCCATCACTAAGCGATGACTGATATGTCAATAGTAAGAAAGATTCTGCTTTAGCAAAATCTTATCCTACTATCAAATAAAGAAATAAACAAGAAAACACCATTCACCAAGTAAATGTTGGGGTTGTATAATTATGATGACCTATAAACTGTCGGCCCTAAAGCCTATTCTCAGTGCTTTTATATGCACAGACAATTAGGCCTAGATAAACAGTAAGTAATCATTACTGTATCGACTTATAGTTATTAGTTATCTATCCCATTTTTATGTTTAGCCAATACGTATCAAATACTTAACCATGACAGAGACTATGAACAAAGAAAATATGAAACCTATTAACAGCAGTGATAACGCCTTAAACGATGAACTTACGAACGACAACGAGATGGTAAAAGACAGCATAGAAACAGACAGTGTTGATATCACTCAGCTACGTACGCCCATCAAGGTAGACCTCTCCCCTGTCTATAATTTCTTGGGTGCTCGAACCACACAGGCTTGGGTAGATGCTGCGATTAATAACTTGCCATTAATCATTCAGGATCATGCCAATTGCGAAAAAAAAGCAGCGGGCACCGCCATGAATCTCATATTCCGCTATGAGTTTTCCTATGATTTGCAGTGTAAGCTGGCGCAGTTGATACGTGAAGAGATGCTACATTACGAGCAGGTATTAGGCATCATGAATGACCGTGGTCTGGAGTGGAAATACCTCAGTGCTGGACGTTATGCTAAAGGCATGTTGAAACACAAGCGCACTTACGAGCCAGCAGCGATGGTCGATGTGTTAATCATTGGGGCATTCATTGAAGCACGCTCTTGCGAACGATTTGCGTCGTTGGCTGAGGTTATCAATGATGAGCGCTTGGCAAAGTACTATCGTTACTTACTTAAGTCAGAAAGTCGTCATTTTGAGGATTACTTGGCCTTGGCTCAATCACTATCTGAAGACAATATCGATGAAAGAGTGGCTTTCTTTAAAGAAGTGGAATCAGAGCTGATATCTAGTCCGGATGCTGAATTACGCTTTCATAGCGGTACACCTGCTTAGATATTGTTGCTAGTCATTTAGATACTGGTAATCGTTTAGACAAATAAAAAAGGTACTACTAGAGTTCAAGATATTTAGCTTGAACTCTAGTAGTACCTTTCCTGATTCTGATTAGATCTGTCTATTGACCTTTTCGCTTATGACATTCTTTGTTAAGCCTAGAACCATCACAATAAATCACTATTTATCGTCTTTCATTAACGGACTGTCATACTGTTTATGGTTTTTGGCAATATTATGTGGGTCGTGATCGTCCGTCGCTCTTTCTGCAGCAGCAGGATTTGCTTTCTGTAAGGCATTATTAGCGACAATGCCATTGTTATCATCGTTATCATCTGCATCTTTTAATTTATGACTCTCATTCACTGCCTTATCGTCTGGCATGCTCATAATGACACCTCACTCTCGTCGTTATTATTATTGTCTTATCTACATATAAATTACTGAGTAAATACTATCTGTCTTTTTCATCAGGGTTCAGCACACGTAATTGCGCATTGTCAGCGTTTGCATAACGGTTTAGATTATTAATACCTTCACTTTTAGAAGGCTCACTGCCAACTGTATGCTCATTGATACCGTCATCAAAAGCATTGCCCTCTTGGTCACGGCGATCAGGCTGACGGGCAGGATTATCGTTGTCATTTACGTGTTCCGAACGAACAACCCCTTCTTCAAACGTGTCCGTTCCTTTGTTCTCAGTGATATTCTTTTCTATCTGGCCATCTAATAATACTGATTTTTTGTTTTCCATGGTCATATCCTTATTATTTTTATTCGTCTCTTTTTAACGGCTATGTCAATTATCGTTAGAAGTTATTTATCATTAAAAGCTGTTTATCAAATTCATTCGACATCAGCCAATCTTTACTCGTTACCTTTTTGGCTCAAGTCTTGGACATTCAAATCCGCAACATTTTTACCACCCGCTGGTAAGTCTTCTTCTTTGCGTGGATCAGCATATATTTCATCTGTTTCTTGTGAGTCTTGCTGTGGACCGTCAATGTCTGGCTCATGCTTACGCCCTTCATAACTGTCCTGTATGTTGTTTGGATGTGATGCTGCCGAATCATTGACTACTACTTTTTCTTCATTGTTTGACTGACTATTAATTGTCATAGCTTATCCCTCAAGTTGTAGTCAATCCTCTATAAGAGAGTGACAGCGTTAACCTCGCTTGACGTACCAGATGTACATCTGCACTGGGTTTCCTTGTCTCTCTTTTAAACTGAATCAACTATATTTCGTTAAACGTTAAATCAAAGCATTTATTACCATAACTATTTGTCAGTGCGTAGTTCATCTTCGATGAAAGAGGTTTGCTCTTTTTCACTCAATGATTCAGGCGCATCTACTTTTCTATCACTCTTGAGATTTTGTGCAATTTGTTTGCTGTCAGCGTTTTCTGCTGCTTGTTTGATATCTGAGCTGTCGTTGTTTGTCGTACTCATAATGATTTTCCTATTTTTATAATTCATTGGTTTTACTTGTTTTTATATAGCTGCCTATCTAGTAGGACTGATATTGATTATAAGTAGAACGTTGCGTACCTCACCAGTGTACTGCCGTATCAATATGTGAATAAATGTGAGGTTACAAGACAGTTTGTAACTTATACAAATCATTTGTCCAAATAAAAAACCAAGCGCCAGTACTTACCAGCGCTTGGTTTTGTTAACTCGTTTAAAACTATTTACAACATCAAAAATATATCTACAAGAGTGCGCTAGACTGAATCTCCCACCCCATTGATAACCTTTAATAGGTGTTCTTGGGCGATATACGGCGTTTCACCCGCTACTGGTTGCAGATGTGTCCACACACCATTGCCATCCAGTGTCCAAGCTTGAGTATTGTCTTTTAGGTAACTGAGCAATCCATCTTGATAGACTTGCTTAAACAGTTTTTTGTCTTCAATAGGAAATGCCACTTCTACGCGATGGAATAGATTGCGATCCATCCAGTCAGCACTGCCGCAATATAGACGCTCATCACCATTGTTATAAAAATAATAAACACGTGTGTGCTCTAAAAACCGGCCAATCACAGAGCGTACAGTAATATTTTCAGACAGACCTTTTACTTGTGGACGTAAGCAACATATAGAGCGCAAAATCAGCTCGATTTTGACGCCTACTTGTGAGGCATCATACAACTTAGCAATTAGACGACGCTCAGTCAGGGCATTAACTTTCACGATAATGTGAGCCTTCTTGCCTGCTTTTGCATGTGCGATTTCAGCATCGATAAAGCGTATTAATTTATCATGTAGCGTAAATGGGGCATGCAGTAGCTTTTTGAGATTGGCAGGCTTGCCCATCCCTGTCAGCTCTTGGAATATTTTATGGACGTCTTCTGAGATGTCAGGATCTGCGCTAAACAAACCATAGTCGGTATAGACTTTTGCGTTGGCAGCATGATAGTTACCTGTACCCAAATGCACGTAACGGCGGATACGGTCATCCTCACGGCGAACGATGAGCATGAGCTTGGCATGGGTTTTATAACCGACGATACCATAGACCACGACTGCGCCCGCTTCTTGCAGATAATTAGCAACGGCAATATTAGAGGCTTCGTCGAAACGCGCTCTCAGCTCGATAACAGCGGTCACTTCTTTACCATTACGGGCAGCAGCGGCAAGTGCTTTGACGATTTCTGAATTGGTACCTGAACGATATAGCGTTTGCTTAATCGCTAGCACTTTTGGATCACTGGCGGCTTGCCATAATAAATTGATAATTGGCGAAAATGCATGAAAAGGGTGATGTACGAGCACATCCTTTTTGCGCATCGCGGCAAACATACTGGTCGCTTTGTCCAGTTTGTCCATCTCACGGCGGAACTCTTTCGGTATCACATGAGTGAACGGCTCATAGCGCAGCGCTGGAATATTAAAATCAAACAGCAACCGTGTTAAGTTAACTGGACCATTGACACGATATAGCTGATTATCATGTAGCTCAAACTCATTGAGTAGATAATCACTGATATGCGTCGGACAGTCCATGGTGACCTCCAAACGAACCTTGTCACCAAAGCGGCGGTTTTCTAACTCACCCTCTAGCGCTTTGGCAATATCTTCGACATCATCAGCCAGATCTAAATCGGCATTACGGGTCAGCCTGAACTGATGACACCCTGTCACATTCATACCAGGGAATAGCTCTCCAATATGCTCATGAATGATGGCAGATAGCATGACGTGATGCTCTTTACCGCCTGTCAATTCATCAGGTAGACGAATCACACGTGGCAGACTGCGCGGCGCTGGCACAATCGCAAGATTGATATCACGACCAAACGCATCTTTGCCTTCTAAGGTAGCGATGAAATTTAAGCTTTTATTAACCAAACGCGGGAACGGATGCGCAGGATCAATACTAATCGGCGTCAACACTGGCGATACTTGCTCAGTGAAATAGCGCTTCATCCAAGCCGACTGCTCTGCATTCAGCTCATCGCGTTTTAGATAACGGATGTCTTCCTTAGCAAGCGCGGGCAAGACATCTTCGTTAAGAATGCGATACTGCTCATCGATAGCATCATGCATGACCGTGGATATCTCATTCAGTACCTCACTAGGGCGCATACCGTGGACACTGGTCGAGACATCACCGATATTGAGCTTTTGCATCAGGCCTGCGACCCGAATCTCAAAAAACTCATCGATGTTTGATGAGAAAATAATCAAGAAAAATAGGCGCTCAAGTAGCGGATGGCGGGGACTGGCCGCCTGCGCTAATACACGTAAATGAAACTGCAATAAAGACAGGTCACGATTAATATAGCTGCTCGGCGAGTAGCTACCGTCTTCTGAACGCTGCCATGCCACTGTGGTCAAATTCTCATGGTTACCCTCTGTATGGGTTTTATTATCAACAGCCACAACGTCATTCACATTGCTATCACTACTTTGCTCTTTATTCACATCTAACACGTCATTAGTCCTTTTACTGTATCGATACGCCATCATCTGTTATAGGGTCATTAAACTCGGGCGACTATGGTAACACTGCGTTTTTCATACGCTTTTTAACGATGCTCTGTTTGTTACGTAATCGTCTATCGCCTTGATTGTCTTCGTAATATTTTGGGTTGGTCAACATAGAAATAAGCAAAGCTGACTCATCACGGTTGAGGTTGGCAGCCGACTTATCAAAATAATGATGCGCTGCCGCGTCGATACCATAAATACCATTACCAAACTCTGCCACATTGAGATACGCAGCCAAGATACGCTGCTTGTCCCATAGCGTCTCAATCATCACGGTAATTATAGCTTCTTCGCCTTTACGCGCGTACGAGCGATGCGAGGTCAAAAATAAGTTTTTTGCGAGCTGCTGAGTAATCGTTGAGCCGCCAGCAGACGCCTTACCTGTCTCTTCATTTTTCTTACGTGCAGCTTTAATACCTTTGAAATCAAAACCACTATGTTGGCTGAACGTCGAGTCCTCACTTACTATCGCCGCTTGTTTGGCAGATTTTGCAATGGCATCATAATTAGCCCACGTCTGAGTGACCGTGCCACCCGTTAGGCGATGCGACAACATAAACATACTGTTATTGATCGGCTGCGTTTTCCAAATTAACAGCAGTCCAGCGACTAGCACGTGAAATGCCACGACTAACAGTATCAATACCAATAATAGTCGTTTGAGAAATTTGCCAAAACTTGCCATGCGCGATATCCAAATGTTAAAAAAGGTAATAAGATGAAGTAATAAGTCAGTAATGAAAAGCAGCAGGTCATCTTACCTAATCTCACAATCGCTGTCATTATTTACCCTACTTCTTTATCATGTCATAACAGTGAAACACTATGTTAATTTTTGACTAAAATTCTAAGACAAGCTTTTTGTGACAAGTATTAAAACAAGAGAACAACTATGTACGATGATAATAATATAAAAGAACTACGAGCACGGATCATTGAAAAGTCCCCTAGCCTTAATGCCTATCAGGATAAATGGTGGTTGCTAGGCACGTCTGGCTGTCATCTATGTGATGTCGCCGCGCAACTGCTGACACAGTTTCAAGCAGTACAGCCCGTTACCTATCATGATGTCGATATCGCTGATTTTGATGAATCCCTGATGATGGAATTTGCCACCACGATTCCTGTTATCTTGACGCCGTCAAAGCGATTAAATTATCCGTTTTCGGTACTGGACTTACAGCAACTACTCAGTCAATAATATTAAAACAGTCATAAAAACCAGATAGTGGGAACGCCATGAAAGATCTAAAGCCTATTTTAAAAAAGATTACTGAAATCGAAGACTTGCGCCGAATCGCCGAACGCAAAGTACCACGTATGTTTTATGATTATGTCGATTCAGGCTCATGGACCGAAACCACTTATCGTAGTAATGAAACCGACTTTGACCGTATCAAGTTACGCCAGCGGGTCTTGGTCGATATGGACAACCGCAGTCTGGCCACACAAATGATTGGCGAATCCGTCAAGATGCCAGTCGCCATTGCTCCAACAGGGTTTACCGGTATGATGTGGGCAGACGGTGAAATTAAGGCCGCACAGGCTGCTGAAAAATTCGGCGTGCCCTTCTCACTCTCAACCATGAGTATCTGCTCAATCGAGGACGTCGCTGAAAACACCAGTGCGCCGTTTTGGTTTCAGTTATATGTAATGCGCGATCAAGACTACGTCGCTAATCTGATTCAACGGGCGAAAGATGCTAACTGCTCAGCACTGATTCTGACTGCTGATTTACAAGTACTTGGACAACGTCATAAAGATATTAAAAACGGTTTGTCCGCACCGCCTAGACCAACTTTTGCCAATATCGTCAATCTCATGACCAAACCGCAATGGTGTAAAAATATGCTCGGCACCAAACGTCACAGCTTTGGCAATATCGTTGGTCATGCAAAAGGCGTAGACGATCTGTCCTCACTAACCGCTTGGACAGAAGAGCAGTTCGACCCGCGTTTAAGCTGGGACGATGTCGCACGGATAAAAGACATGTGGGGTGGTAAACTCATTATAAAAGGCATCATGGAACCAGAAGATGCCATCATGGCTGCCCGTAGTGGCGCTGATGCTCTGGTCGTCTCAAACCATGGTGGCCGTCAATTAGATGGGGCGCTGTCCTCTCTTTCTGCGCTTTCTGACATCGTGCAGGCTGTGCATGCTGAGGATAGCGATATAGAGGTCTGGCTAGACAGCGGTATTCGTTCTGGTCAAGATGTATTAAAGGCTATATCGCTGGGTGCAAAAGGCACTATGATTGGACGGGCTTTCTTGTATGGGCTTGGCGCTTATGGTGAAGATGGCGTACGCCGTGCGCTTGAAATCATTTATAAAGAATGTGATCTCTCAATGGCATTTTGTGGTCATACCGATATCAATAACGTCACGGATAATATTTTAGTGAAAGGCACTTATGAAAACCTCAAAGTTGCTGGTGTTTAAATCTAGCCATTTTTAAAACCAGCCACTTTTGAAATGGCAATGTATGAGTCGCTAATCATAAAAATTGCCAAGCTTTAAAACGCGCTGGCAGGTTGATGCATAACATTATCTGACCATACCCTTTATACTCTACTCACAACCTTTCATTAATAGTTAGCTTTTATGACCATTCAACAGTTATTCAAAACAGCGCCCGTCACCACGTTATTGTTAGTCAGCTTTATTGGCTTATTTATTGTGCAAGTGCTGACAGGCGTCGATGCCAATAATCCCTCCACTGAGGCCTTGCTAAAATGGGGCGCGAATGCGTTGCCTTACACCATGCAAGAACAACCATGGCGGCTGGTGAGCAGTGCATTTTTGCATATTGGCTTGATGCATTTGTTGTTTAATGGCTTTGCCATGTATTTCTTTGGGCAAGTTGCCGAGCCGATGTTTGGTTCAGCCAAGTTTTTGGCATTGTTTTTATTGTCCGCAATCGGTGGCAATTTACTCAATAGTTATGTGACATGGCAGAGTCTTTTGGATGGTACGGGACAGCCTGGACTGTCGGCTGGTGCCTCTGGTGGTATTATGGGTATTGGCGCGGCATTATTAATCGCTGCACTGTTTAAAATATCAGTGAATGGCATGGTGCTCAATCTCAAAAGCTTGATATTTATCATGGGCATTAACTTGGTTTATGGTTTTGCCGTACCGGGTATAGATAACGCGGGTCATATCGGTGGTGCTATTACCGGACTAATCATCGCACTGTCTTTCGCGATTGCTTACCGTCAGCGTTTGGCTGTTACGCTACAAAACGCGGCTATCTATCAAAACCAAAATTTACACCGTTATCAAACGACCTACATCAATCAACCGCCTAGCATCGATAGTTACTCAGCTCGTCAGGCTACTGATTTAGATACGACCGATTCACGTAGCGATGATACTTATGCTCAAAGTAATACTGGAACGGATGCAGGGTCAGATATCAACACTGCTCATACCAGCAGCATCCCATCAAAAACACCTATCAAACCCTCGTTTATCTGGCAGTTATTGCCATGGCTAGCGATGTTATTGATCAGTATTGGCTTTGTCTGGTGGTGGCAAGATATTCACTATCAGATACTACAAATATTAAAAGCTATTGAGTAAACGTCCATACTTATCTATCATGGCTCAACGGCTTCTTAGTTTGGTTTTCCCTACTCGCTTATTGCTACCTAATTGTTTTATCTTATGACGACCACTCCTTTACGAGATTCTCTTATGTTTACACTTGCAGCGCTACCTCATATCTCTACGCGTACTATGTTCAATGCGTTAACCGCTACTGCGCTACTCAGTGTGGCTAGCCTGTCTAACGCTGCGATTTTTAATGACAACTTACCGACTGACAAAGATGCTGTACTAAGCGTCGGCGTCAACGTCATGGCGGTCAAATCAGCTTATGATCTGGAAGATGATACCGAGGTAAATGTGTTACCAGGTGCATTTTATGACAATAACAGATTTTATATACGCGGCGCGCAAGCGGGTGTCTACGCGATCAATGATGGTGTCAATCAGTTGTCTGCCTATGCCAAACTCGCTGGTTCTGAGTTTGATCCTGATGATGCCAATGGTGCGCTTCAAGGTCTGGATAAACGCAAATCATCAGCAGAAGCGGGTCTGAGCTATCAGCGTCGTACGTCTGTTGGCGGCATCCGTGCTCAGATAGGGACTGATGTGTTAGATCGTAGTGGCGGCAACACGGCTCGCTTGACGTATCTTGCTAGAATCACTAAAGGCAAGCTGACGGTCTATCCGAGCATTGGTTTTGAGTATCATGATGCTGACTACAATGAATACTATTATGGCGTCAGTGATGAAGAATCAGCGGAAACAGGCGTTGACGCTTATAAATCTAATTCGAGTGTGAACCCGTATATTAATATTAGTGCCAACTATGACTTCAATGATCGTTGGGCAGGGTTTGCCAATCAAAGCGTGAGCTATGTCCCAAATGAGCAGTACGATAGTCCAATGGTCGACTCACGTACTGAAGCGGCGACAACGCTTGGTTTGCTTTATAAGTTCTAGTTAGGGTTAGATATTTGATTTGATGTGAAAAAGCTGAGCATTTTGCTCGGCTTTTTTTGGTTTAAGTCGAGCTGTTATAAACTCAAACGCTCTGCTGGCTTTTTTATCGTACTTTATTTAAGTTTTGCTCTAAATAGAAGCGCCAAACCGTACTTATGAATAATAATATGTATGAGCCAATCCAACACCCGAATCCCCAAACTTTCAGTTCGATTTCTGAATCATGAATTCCTTTATCGCCTGTTGCTACTATGGTTGTGATAAAAAAAGTAGATAACCCAAGCATAAAAGTAAAAGCGGCAAGGTTAATCGGGTTTTTATGGCGAAACGTCAGGTATATAGCTAGCAAAAAAGTGAGGTTACTATAAGCTTGGAATACTAAACCGACCCAACCAAATAGAATACCCATTACTAAAGTCTCATAACCAAAATAGGTTTCACCATCGTAATGTAGCGCAGGTAAACATAGAGATAGTAGCCACACGTACAGAGCTATTTTAGACAGTGTTGGAGGGTTGGGACAAGTATGATCAAGGCTCATGAGTTATCCTTACCTATTCTACTGGAGCAATGGTTGTTTGATCTAATAGCTCCTAATATACCTATCTAACACTCCTTACTTTGCGTAAAAGCTATGTTTTTGTCGCATCCTCTTCATCAAAAATTCATAAGCATAAAAAAACCTTGTCGCGTGATGTGGTAAGGTCTTTTTTTATAATACTTTATTTTTGACAATCGTCATGGTATTAGTCCTTAGTGATATTGGAAGTAGAGTTAGTGGTATTAGAGAAGCGGATGGTATTGCCAAAATCACCTAAATAGTTGTAAATATAAATCTCGCGTCCTATCAGTAAAGGAAATTCTATATATTTTACGGGATGGCAGTCTCGTCGATGTGCTTCCATATAATCAATAAACCCCTTATATGTCTTCCCTTCCCAGTTTTGATTTCGACGAAAACTTCTCGCAAAGATTGAAATATGTTTATCTTTATAGCCATCTATAGATACAGTCAAAATCTTCATATTTATTTTTTTATCAATAAACGTACTTTCATAATACATACATCCTTGTTTGAAGTTACTTGGGTCCTCCGCTAACTTGTCGGCTATCAAGCGATATCCCCAAATTTTCATAAACAAACCCAGATAAATTAAAAAAAATATTATATAGATGCCAACTTGTTGAGATTTGGTGTATTGCTTTATATAGTTACGTAGATTTACTATCATTTTATATTCGCTTAAAAATATGTTGCTGTAATTCGTACACTATATTCACTGGCATCTTGTCTAGTAGACCTCTTGCAAAAGTACCGTTTCACTGACTTCCCCCAATATACTTTTAGAGGGTAGCGATTACTTATGCAAGGTCTTTTTTTTAATACTCTATTTTTAACAATCGTCATAGTATCAGTCTTTGGTGATATTGGAGGGACTCATGGTGTCACCAAAATCACCTAAATAATTGTAGATATAAATCTCGCGTCCTATCAATAAAGGGAATTCTATGTATTCTACAGGGTGGCAGTCTCGTCGATGTGCTTCTGCATAATCAATAAACCTCTTATACGTTTTCCCTTTCCAGTTTTTATTACTAGGAAAGCTATTCGCAAAAATATGAATGTGTTCACTTTTATAGCCATCTATAGATACAGTCAAAATCTTCATATTTATTTTTTTATCTATAAACGTACTTTCATAATACATACATCCTTGTTTGAAATTACTTGGATCTTCCGCTAACTTATCAGCTATCATATTAAATCCCCAAATTTTCATAAACAAACCCAGATAAATTAAAAAAATATTATATAGATGCCAACTTGTTGAGATTTGGTGTATTGCTTTATATAGTCACGCAGATTTACTATCATTTTATATTCGCTCAAAAATATGTCATCGTAACTTGTATATTATATTCACTGTTGTCTTGTCTAGTTTATTAAATATAAAAGGGGTCTAATATAGCTCTAACTGCAGTGGTATCCTACTGGTTTAGATGAATAAAGAACACAGCCAAATCAGAAAGCAAAAAAAGACCTTGCCACATAGCGTGACAAGGTCTTTTTTATTTCTAACTTCTCAATGGAATCTAAGCATTACTTTTTAAATACGCTAACATAGTGTCTGCATCTGATACTTCAAATGGGTCTATTGGGCAGTTGTCGCCAAAATCAGCTTCCTTAAACACTTTTTTAACTTCTTTATTGTCGACAACCATCGAATAACGCCATGAGCGCATACCAAAGCCAACATTACTCTTATCAACAAGCATGCCCATTTTACGAGTGAACTCACCATTACCATCAGGAAGTAAGAAAACGTTTTCACGGTTTTGCTTTAGACCCCATTGGTACATGACGAACGCATCATTGACAGAAATACAAACTATTTCATCTATGCCTAATGCCTTAAACTCATTATAGAGCGCTTCATAACGGGGGAGATGGCTGGTTGAACAAGTTGGCGTAAACGCACCTGGTAGAGAAAACACAACCACTTTTTTATTGGCAAATAACTCATCTGTGGTTAGATCATACCATGTGAATGGGTTGTCTCCTCCAATAGAGTCATCACGAACACGAGTTTTAAAAGTCATATCAGGTACATGGGTAATCATTGTTTACTCCGATTTAGGTTATTGTCTTTTTTATTTCTAAATTCTCAGTCGAACAAATATGACGCTGCTACCAGAAAAACGAATGCAAATGGTACTTATCGTACATTAAGCAATGTCTGACGCCGTAGCAGGTCACTACTTGATCTACTGCTTGGTCTACTGCTTACTTAGGGTTCACCATATCAGTAGGAATTACCCACTCATCAAACTGAGCTTCAGTTAATAGCTCTAGCTCAACCGCAACTTGCTTCAACGTTTTGTTTTCTTTATAAGCAGTTTTAGCGATTTTCGCAGCATTCTCATAACCTACATGACGGTTCAATGCAGTCACTAGCATCAATGAGTTGTGCAAGAAGTCATCGATTTTATCTTTTACTGGCTCAATACCAACGGCACAGTTTTCATTGAAGCTGTTGCAGCCATCACCCAATAGTTTGATAGATTGCAATAAGTTAAACGCGATAACTGGCTTATACACGTTTAGCTCAAAGTTACCTGATGCGCCAGCCATGCTGATCGTCACATCGTTACCCATGACTTGAGCAACAACCATCGTCAATGCTTCTGACTGAGTTGGGTTTACTTTACCCGGCATGATAGAAGAGCCTGGCTCGTTCTCAGGAATCGTCAATTCACCTAGACCACAACGAGGACCAGATGCCAACCAACGTACATCGTTAGCGATTTTGTTCAAGCTAGCTGCTAGCGTTTTTAGTGCGCCTGACGCAAACACTTCTGCATCACGAGCCGCTAGTGCTTCAAATTTGTTCGGTGAGGTAACGAATGGCAAGCCAGTCAAAGTCGCTAGTTGCTCAGCTGATTTTACTGCATAATCAGGATGGGCGTTTAGACCCGTACCAACTGCAGTACCACCTAATGGCAATTCATATAGACCTTGCAACGCATTATCAATACGTACCAATGAGTGATCAAGTTGGCTAACATAGCCGCTGAACTCTTGACCTAACGTCAAAGGCGTGGCGTCTTGTAAATGCGTACGACCGATTTTTACGATGCTATCGAATTCTTTGGCTTTTGCAGCTAGCGTATCACGCAATGCTTTTACCGCAGGGATCAATAAGCTATTGATCTGACGAGCAGCCGCCACACGAATCGCCGTTGGGAAGCTGTCGTTGGTAGACTGTGCATGGTTTACATGGTCATTTGGGTGAATTGGCGTGTAGCTGCCGCGCTCAGAACCAGCGATTTCATTGGCACGGTTGGCCAATACTTCATTCATGTTCATGTTTGACTGCGTACCAGAACCCGTCTGCCATACAACCAATGGGAACTGATCCGTTAGACCACCGTTGATGATTTCGTCAGCGGCTTGCACGATGAGATCACGCTTGTCATCTTCGATACGCTCTAGGCTTGCATTAGTAATCGCAGCGGCTTTTTTGACCAGTGCCATTGCTTCAATCATCGGACGTGGCAAAGTCTCGCCACCGATTTTAAAGTTCTCACGGCTACGCTGAGTTTGCGCACCCCAATAAGCGTCAGCTGGGACTTCCACGTTGCCCATGGTGTCTTTTTCGGTACGAGTTGCCTGATTCTGTGTCGACATAACTACCCTCTTTGATGGTTTGTTGTTTTATGACTGCTTCGTAAAAAATGCAACAGCTGCTGCACATAAAGGAGAATACGATATAAAGTGGCGTTATGATAGCATGACTAGGGCGTGTTGAATATTCACAAATAGCCTTGAGCAATGTCTAAAAGCACCAGTCACCATCAACTCAATAAATTATCGGATAGTATAACTATGCATCCTGAACCAAAAAACGTAGCGGCGGAGGATTCGGCAGTTAGCAATCCGCCCAGACGGCACTTTACTCGCCAGCGCCGCCAGTTAAGCGACGGCACGCGGAGACAATTTGCTCAGTCTGCAAGCTTGCATCTATCTAAGCTACAGCAGCGCTTGCCAACGAATGCACGTATTGGACTATATTACGATGGCTTTGGTGAACTGCCTACTCAGCCAATATTGGACTGGTGTCAACGCTTAGGCTATTTTCCTTACTTACCAGTCGTCGGCTCACTTGGCCGTACTAGCAATGGATTTGAAGATAAACATCTACGTTTCGTACCTATTTATCATTCAAAACTACTCAACATACCGACACGTATACATCGATTAGGTATGAAGCAAAACCATCATCGCCGTCTACTTTGGGCGCGCGAATTGGATGTTATTATCTGTCCGCTAGTAGCGGTCGACCTAAACGGCAACCGTATGGGCATGGGTGGTGGGTTCTATGATACGACGCTTGGCAAAAGCTATCGGTCGGGCGCTAAAAAGCCATTAAAAATTGGCTGGTGTTATGACTTTCAAGTGGTTGAGCAATTAGCGCGGCAGCCTTGGGATGTGCCATTAGATGGCTTAATTACGCCAAGCAGCATAAGGTGGTTTTGATGAAAAATGATAAACAAGCGATGCATGCTAACTCTAGCGCTGATAATGTGGATGAGTATTTGCAGACATTAGGCAATGAGGACGCTAGAGAGCTGCGTTACTACAGTCAAGAACAACCCTTTAGCTCTGAGGAGATGACAAGGCTAGTCAATGAAGAGCGTCTAAATAAACTGATGGCCCAAAGCAATGAATTTTTGAGTAGTTTGAACGGTGAGATTAAAGATTTTGATGATTAGGTATGACACATGAGCACAAAAAAAATTTCTATGAGGACAGTCGCTAGCTACTTTAAAGCTCAGAAACTACGAATATTTTTCGCTATTTTATGGGCTTTGTTTGTCGGTCTTATTATTACTTCAGGCTTTGAGCCAAACCCTCATGCGCTACAGATGCTTGATGCTCCTGAGCCGCATTCATATGATATAGAGCTCGTCGTCATATTGGTGGTTGCGATGCTTTTTCATTTAAGCTTTCTCGTTACTATCGATGTATACATGCGTAGCCAGTGGAAGTTTTTTACCATGCTGATTATTACCACATTATTTTTACTTTGCTTCGGTATGGTGGCAATGCATGCACCGCCGTCACTAGGCTTTATGGTTTTTTGGACTTTCTTATCTTTTCTACTGTTTTCGGTTATTTGCTTTTGTCAGGCTTGCTCATTCTTTTTACGTTGTGTATTCCGTAGAACCTAGGAATGAAGATAGGAAATTTCATACCTAATTAAAAATACAAGTTACCCTACAACATCACAATCCAACCAAGTATCAATAATGAAATGCTTTAACGGATAAATACTTATTTTTATATCAAACTATTGTTTATAAATTACCTATAAACTATAATTATTGGAAATAATTATCATTACCGAATAGGTATCGTCCGTCATGAAGAGCAAAACGAAAAAAGAATTTATGTCACCAGCTTCGTTCAAGGTTATTTTTTACCTTTTCGTAATATTATTTCTGCTAACGCTTGCTGATTATATATATGACTATAATGGTTTTGAGCTTGCCGGACTTAAGAGCTTTGGCTTCACTCTAACGGTATTCTATACTTTCGCACTCGTGAGCTATGTAGAAACACAACGGACAAAACAGCGCAACGACAAATCATTCTCACGTATCCTTATCCTTGTATCTTATATTTTCTTAGGGATACTCATGGTTTTGTTTGGTTTATCATTCCTAGACTATAGGCATGGTAATTTAGCGCTAGATCATATCTACGATCCGGTTTTTCAGCTTTTTTTCAGCTACCTTCTACTTAAAACCATAACAGAGATGAAAAATGGCTTAATACATAAAGAAACGCCTGTGTTTTCACAATAACCCTTACCCTCTGTATCTCTTATTCAAAAAAACAAGACTTACTTCTAAGTTTTGTTTTATCTGCTGTTATTTACAGGCCGTACTCTGTACGTCTACAACACCATCGCTGCTATCCAACCAAATATCAATAACGGAATATTGTAGTGAATAAAGGTCGGCACCACACTGTCTTTGATATGGTCATGCTGTCCATCAATATTTAGACCAGACGTCGGCCCAAGGGTTGAGTCTGACGCAGGAGAACCTGCATCACCCAGCGCGCCAGCCGTACCGATAATCGCCACAGTCGCCAATGGTGAAAATCCTAACGAGATACATAGCGGTACATAAATCGCGGCCAAAATAGGAATCGTCGAAAATGATGAGCCAATACCCATGGTCACAATTAGGCCAACCAATAGCATAATGAACGCCGCGATTGCTTTATTACCCGCAAACAATGACGCCGCACCATCGACCAGCGGCTGAATTTGCTCAGTTACTTTCATGACTTCCGCAAACCCTTGTGCCGTAATCATAATAAAGCCAATCATCGCCATCAATTTGATACCATCATTAAAAACCGAATCGGCTTCACGCCACTTGACCACACCAGTGGCCATAAAGACACCAAAACCAAACATCGAACCCAGCAACAGCGAATCAGTATAAAGCTGTACGACAAAAGCAGTCACAATAGCTGCCAGTGCAACCAGCGTTTTTAGCTTGCTTTGCGACTGTGCATCAGCCGCCGTTTTGCTCAAGGCATCACCCTCTACGACCGCATCATGTGCCTCTTTATCTATGGCAACTTGTTGATACGCGCGTGGCTTGCGATAACTGATAAAGACAGCAATCAGCAAACCAATAAACATGCCTAAGGCTGGTATCGCCATCGCTTTAGTGACAGAGATATCACTAATATCAATGCCCGCCTCACCAACGTTTTTGAGCATGATTTGATTGAGGTAGATATCACCAAAGCCATATGGGATAAACATATAGGTGGTGACCAGACCAAAGGTAATCAAACACGCAATTAGTCGTCTATCAATGTGCATACGATTGAATGCTAGTAACAGTGGCGGTACTAATAAAGGAATAAAGGCGATATGAATAGGGATTAAGTTTTGGCTAAAGCAGCTCATGGTAATGAGACCTGCAAACAGCATGTACTTAATCATGCCACTGGTGCCGCCTGCATCAATGCGCTTGATGACAGATCCTGCCAGTGATTGCGGCAATCCCGAATGAGCAATGGCGACCGCAAACGCCCCAAGTAACGCATATGACAGTGCAATCTCTGCACCATTGCGGATACCTTCTTGAAACGCCTCTAAAGTCTCAGTAATACCGAGACCTGCTATTAGTCCACCAGCCAGCGCACCAATTAATAAACTGAGCACCACGTGCACTCGCGCAAGTGACAGCCCCAACATGATGATGACTGCCAGCAGTACCGCATTGATTGCCATGTGTTGCCTCGTATTCTATTTGCTTTGGTTCAATGTAAACTTATTGATATCTCATAATTTATGGATATCGCCGTCGTCTCAAAAATGCTTTTTCTCGAATGTGTCTCTAAAGCGTTCTACTCTAAAACACACCGTTTAAGACGCGCGACAGTTTACCTTATTTTGCCTATAAAACCTATGCGAAGAACCCAATAGATATTTGATAGATGCTATTTATAAGTGTTCTCTAAGCATCTGTTATGACTGCTTTCTATGACTCTTGTATGGCTACTTCCGATATACTGACTCTCACCAGTGACGCATTAAGCTCATAACCATATGACGCTCTGTATTCAGTTAGATATAAATATTTTGCAAAGTTAAGCAGGTGAGTTTGAGTACAAGCCTTGCAATTTTATCTGTGAGCACCATTTATCTAAACATGAACCACGAACTTGACTTTACAAGTCTGGTGAACGAGGAAAAATATATGAGTGAACATAAAATAGCCCAAGACAATATCGATATAGATATCGACGTTTCATCTACTGTTGCTGATGATAACCAGCCAGACACCTTGTCTAGTCATGCGTCAGAAAGCGAGTTAGAGACAGCGTCTGACAGTATCGAAGATATTACACAAGACGAAGATACTGCCAAAGACGACGATAGCGAAGACAGTACTAGTGAAGACGACAATGCTAAAGACAGCGTTGAAGACGATACATACTTACCTTTATTGGCATTGAGAGATGTGGTCGTCTATCCACATATGCAAATTGCCTTGTTCGTAGGCCGTGCGCCATCGGTCAAAGCCGTTGAGCTGGCACAGGCTGAGTACGGTAATAAAGTACTGGTCGTGGCGCAAAAAGACTCGCTGACCGAAGACATTGATCAAGACAACTTATATCAATACGGTACGGTATGCCGCATCGTCAGCACCATGCCGCATGACAGCGATGAAAATTGCATCAAGGTATTAATCGAAGGTCAGTATCGTGCGCGCGTTGACAATATAGAAGATCACGACACGTTATTGATGGCAAGATTTGAGCGTGCTGACCTCGATGTCAGTATGGATGAGAGTCAGCAAAAGAACACCATTCAAGCGCTGACTACGCTCTTTGAAAGCTATGCTGATGCACGTCTGCGTAATGCGCGTGAGCTAACTCGTGTGGCGAAACGCATCGACGACTTACTTGAGTTGGTGTACTTCATCTCAACTCGTGTGTCGATGGATCTTGATATCAAACAGTCGTTCTTAGAAAAAGACGATATCAAAACGCATATCAATACCTTGACTGAATACTTGGTCAAACAAAGTGCTGAGCAAAATATCGAGCAAGATATCCAAGAAGCTGTCCGTCAGCAAATGGAAGAGAATCAGCGCGAATACTTCTTAAACGAAAAAATGAAAGCCATCAAAAATGAGCTGTCAGATATGAATGACGGCGCATTCGATGGTGATGATGATGTCGCTGAGCTTGAGCAGCGCTTGGAAGATGCTGACTTGCCAGAAGATGTCCGCAAAAAAGCGGAGCAAGAGTTTAAGAAGCTCAAGATGATGCCACCTGCATCAAGTGAATCATCAGTCGTACGCAACTATATTGAGTGGATTTTGGATACGCCGTGGAATGCGACGACCAAAGTTTCGATCAATTTAGACAAAGCTAAGACGGTATTAGACGAAGATCATTACGGATTACAAGATGTAAAAGACCGCATCTTGGAATATCTCGCCGTGCAATCACGTGTGAAAAAACTTCGTGGCCCGATTCTATGTCTCGTCGGTCCTCCAGGTGTCGGTAAAACTTCACTGGGTGAATCGATTGCTCGTGCCACTGGTCGTAAGTTCGTACGTATGGCACTTGGTGGCGTACGTGATGAAGCGGAAATTCGTGGTCATCGCCGTACCTATATCGGTGCAATGCCAGGTAAAATCGTTCAGTCACTGGCCAAAGTCGAAGTCAAAAATCCGCTATTCTTATTGGATGAAATTGATAAGATGGCGCAAGATTTCCGCGGTGATCCAGCATCAGCCTTGCTTGAAGTGTTAGATCCCTCACAGAACGATACGTTTAACGACCATTATTTAGATATGGACTTAGACTTATCGCAAGTGATGTTTATCTGTACTGCCAACAGCATGGATATTCCAGCAGCTCTCCTTGATCGGATGGAAGTTATTCGCCTACCGGGTTATACCGAAGAAGAAAAAGTAAATATCGCACAGAAGTATCTAGTGCCAAAAGCGATTAAGAATAACGGTCTCAAAGAAGGCGAGATTGAGATTGTTGAAGCAGCGCTGCACAGTATCGTTCGTAGTTATACCCGTGAAGCTGGTGTCCGTAACCTTGAGCGCGAAGTGAATAAAATCTGCCGTAAAGTCGTTCGCGGTTCAGTTGAGACACATGGCGCACGTGCTCCGAAAAAAGCAGAACGTGAGCTAATCGTGGTCGATGACAAAAACATCGATGACTATCTCGGTGTCCATCAATATGACTATGGTCTGGCTGAAGAAGAGCCTGAGATTGGCCGTATTACTGGGCTTGCTTGGACGCAAGTCGGTGGTGAGCTACTCACTATCGAAGCAGTCGCCATGAAAGGTAAAGGCGAGCTTAGCTTTACAGGGTCGCTCGGCGATGTCATGAAAGAGTCTATTCGTGCAGCCATGAGCGTGGTTCGTGCTCGCGGTGAAAGCTTAGGCATTGACTATGAGACCTTTAAAACCACTGACGTCCATGTGCATATGCCAGAAGGCGCCACGCCAAAAGATGGCCCATCAGCTGGTGGTGCCCTTACCACAGCGCTAGTCTCTGCCCTAACTGGTATTGCTATTCGTCCAGATATTGCGATGACAGGTGAAATCACTTTACGCGGGAAAATCCTGCGTATCGGTGGTCTCAAAGAAAAGCTACTCGCGGCACATCGCGGTGGTATCAAGCATGTGTTGATTCCAGCGACCAATGAGCGTGATTTGGCTGATATCCCTGATAACGTTAAAGCAGGTTTGACCATTCAACCAGTAGCCACGATTGAAGAAATCTTAAAGGTTGCTTTGGTGAGCATGCCAGTTCCAATCAAGCCTGCTAAAGTAACGGTCGATAAAACTAAAGGTAAAGCATTGCACAGTTAATAAGTGTTCTGTTATTAGCTCAATCTGACAGATTCTAAAAAGCCGCTCATCATATGATGGGCGGCTTTTTTATGCATGTTCATTATTTATTCTTGGAACATTCAACTATTATTCAAGATATACTGCTTATATATCTAAATTCGTTTAATCTCAAAAAATATTTAGCTAAGTCTATTTTTCAAACCCATACGATACTTACATTTATTAACTGATTGTTGCGCATTTGATGAATAACTATAGGGTTACCTTGGCTATACTAACTCCGATGTTAACGAATATTGATACGAGTCTTAATAGAACAATAACCATAGATATTCGAAATTTAATGACGACTAAAAATAATGACTAAAACAATTGGAGAAAATAATGAATAAAATGATGCTTGCAAGTACTCTATTATGTGGTTCAGCTTTAGCAATGACTGGTTGCCAAACAGTCGAAGGCCAAATGCAAACAGGCAACCCTCTGAGCCAACCTACCCTAAAATCAACCATACACACTGTAAGTGGTGACAAAAAAGAAGTTGGTCAAATATTCTTACGCCCAGTTGATGACGGCGTACAAGTATACGGTAAGCTGATGAATCTAAAGCCAGGTCAGACAGTGGCGCTACATATCCATGAAACGGGTAGCTGTGCCGATATGGGCAAAGCAGCAGGCGGTCACTTCAATCCAGACAATAAGCCACACTCTAACCCAGACGATATGAATGGTCATGCTGGCGACCTACCTAACCTAACGGCCAACGACAATGGTGTAGCGACTATTAACTTCGTAAACAAGAAAATATCTGCGGCTGAAGCAGGTAAATATAGCGTTAACCGTTTAGCATTTATCGTACATGGTGGCACGGATGACTATACCAGTCAGCCAGCAGGTAATGCTGGTGACCGTGTCGCTTGCGGTATTATCGAAACGATGTAATATTGCACTAATAATATTTAAAGCTAAAAGTTATTGAAACTGAATATCATTAGAGCTAAATATTATTGATAGCATAAAAAAACCTCTTAGATGATCTAAGAGGTTTTTTATGCTTTAAAACTATTTATGACGAAGGTAAAAGAGATTTACTCTTCTACCCACTCACCTTTACGCCAGTACACACCCCAACGGGTGGCTTTGCCATTTTTCTCAGAGCCGATATATTGCTCTTTTTTCTTGCGTGACCAACGTAATATCGTTGCATTACCCTCAGGATCTTCGTCTGGCCCTTCGAACAGATACTGGAACTTGTCTTCCATTTTATCTTTGATTTCTCTTAGCTCAGCCAGCTTTGGCGGACGTGTCTCGCGCACTTTCGGGAACTTAGACGCTGCTAAGAACATCCCTGCTGCGCCTTCACGCAAGATAAAGTAATCTTCATGCTTGGTCGATTTTAGCTCTGGTAAGTGAATCGGATCCATACGTGGTGGTGCTGCTTCACCTGTTTTTAGTACTTTACGAGTGTTGTCACACTTTTGACAAGCGAAATAAGGACCAAAACGTCCCGTCTTCAGCTCCATCTGTCCATCACACTTATTACAATCGATGGTTGGTGCATCTGAACCCGGCACTTCGAACTTACCTTCTTCTAGAATATAGCCATCGCAGTCAGGATTGTTACCGCAGATGTGCAGCTTTAGACCACCATCCACGATATAGCCGTTCATCGCTGTACCACATTTCGGACAGCGTTTTTTCTCCATCAAATCTTTGACTTCGGCCGCTTCGTCTTCTTCACCTTCAGCATCATCGAGATTGGCAAAAGCTTCGACTGGCATTAAGTTTTTAGTGCCTTTACAGCGCTCTTTCGGTGGTAAGTTATAACCCGTACAACCTAAGAATACACCTGTAGAGCCAGTACGCAACTGCATCGGACGGTCGCAAAGATCACAATGGACATCTGGCACGTCGGTCGGATCATTGGGACGCATGCCGTCTTTTTCTTTAGCACGATCTAGAGTCGTTTTGAACTCGCCGTAGAAGTTATCGAGCACGTCTTTCCAGTCTTGCTCACCTTCTGCTACGTGATCCAGCTTGTCTTCTAATGCAGCAGTGAACGTATAATCCATCAAATCTGGAAAACTTGCTGTCAGTCTATCAGTAACGATATCGCCCATTTTTTCGGCAAATAAACGCTTATTCTCAAGCTTCACATAGCCGCGATCTTGAATGGTCGAGATGATAGAAGCATACGTCGATGGACGACCGATGCCTTTTTTCTCAAGCTCTTTGACGAGACTGGCTTCGGTGAAACGAGGTGCAGGCTTGGTAAAGTGCTGGCTTGGGTCAAGCTTATCTAGCGTTAATTTATCGCCTTTTTTAACATCAGGTAATAGCGTGTCATCGGTCTTGGCTGGCGGCATAACTCGCGTAAAACCATCAAACACCATGGTACGACCACGGGCCTTTAGCTCGACATCATCAGCGCCAACAAACAAATTCACTGACAGGTATTTTGCCGGTAGCATCTGACACGCCACAAACTGACGCCAAATCAGCTCATATAGCCGTATCGCATCACGCTCAACCCCTTTAAGCTGGGTTGACTTCATATTGACATTGGAAGGTCGAACGGCCTCATGCGCTTCTTGTGCGCCTTGTTTGTTACCATAAAAGTTCGGCTTTTCTGGCACATATTTTGTGCCATAGCTGTCTTCGATATAGCCACGTACCGCCGCCAATGCATCACCAGACAAAAAGGTCGAGTCAGTACGCATATAGGTGATATGGCCAGCTTCATATAAACGCTGCGCCAAAATCATGGTTTTCTTAACAGAGAATCCCAATCGCGTACTGGCCGCTTGTTGCAATGTAGAGGTAATAAATGGCGCACTGGGACGCGATTGTGTTGGCTTCTCTTCACGCTCTTTAACGATAAAGTCATTTGCATTAAGAATGGCTAGTACTTTATCAGTCTGCTCTTTATTCACCAGCTTAAGTGTCTTGCCACCTTGCTTGGTCGCTTCTAGGCGTATACCAATTTGCTCAGCGTCTGAAGTTTTTGGGGCATTACTATTGGCAATATGCGTGTCTGCATGAATCTGCCAGTACTCTTCTGGAATAAAGGCGCGAATCTCATGCTCACGCTCAACCACCAAACGCATGGCAACTGACTGTACACGACCTGCTGAGAGACCGCGCGCGATTTTTTGCCACAATAGTGGTGATACCATAAAACCAACGACACGGTCTAAAAAGCGACGTGCTTGTTGAGCATTGACACGGTCAATATCGAGCTTGGATGGCTGCTTGAAGGCATTTTGGATAGCAGATTTGGTAATCTCATTGAAGACCACACGCTCATACTTGCTATCAGCACCGCCAATGACTTCTTTTAGATGCCAAGCGATTGCTTCCCCTTCTCTATCCATATCCGTTGCGAGATAGATTTTGTCAGCGTCTTTGGCTAGCGCTTTTAGCTCTTTGATGACTTTGGTCTTGTTTGGCAGTACTTCATAGACTGCTGCCCAATCATGTTCTGGGTCTACACCCATGCGCCGTACTAAGGCTTGCTGGGTTTTTTCTTCTTTACTTAGGCTCTCATCTTTTTTGGTCGTTGCTGCTTTTTTGGCGCTCTTGCTCGCACCAACTGGCAAATCACGAACGTGACCAATACTTGAGCGTACAATAAAGTCATCACCAAGGTATTTATTAATGGTTTTTGCCTTGGCTGGTGATTCTACGATCACCAAAGACTTACCCTTTGGGCTGTCAGCAGTAGTTGCTGTACTTTTTTTGGCTGCGGTTTTTGCCATATTTTACGACACCATAATATAAGTAAATTAAAAGTAAGAATAAATTCAACGACATGGCAATTTATAATAATTGGTTATAATAGCTCAGCGAATTATTGTATTGAGGCGCATTAAACATTCGACCATGGCGCTGATAGTTGCTCATAAAAACAGTTATAAAACAAACAATAACCATAATATAAAGATATAGTTATAAAGACGTTACACTGCTAAGCGCTAAACTGTCAACTGAAAATGACTGGGAGTCTATCAAAAGTGCTTGCATATTGGTTATTAATGGAGATTAAAAAATTATTTACTACCTTGCTTAGGTTTTCTGTACTTCTATTGCCCATTTTTCCAAATTTTCTTTCAACGCTAACAGGTCTTTTTCTATCAGTGAGTGATGATAAGCAGGGTTACTCAATGGACGCACATAAGCAATATCTTCCCAATAAATAATAATGCTATTGGCTTTGGTCCATAAGCCTTTTATAAACGGCTCAATACTGACTGGTAAATCGAGCGGTACTTTATCCAAGCTAAAATTGGTTTTTTTGACCGTGGTATCCGCATGACCATAATTGGAACGAATGGCACTTGGGATAGTGAGTTTGGTCGTATCTCTCGTCGTATCGACAAAACTACTATCTGGACGCCACTGTCCATCAATCACTTGATAACGCGTATGCGGTAATTGCGTCTCGTCTAGCACTAAGCAATATTGACCCATCATGCCACGGCCATACTCGTTGTCTTTGCCTTTAATCCAATCAGGACAGGCCACCAGTTTTGGATTGAGCTGTAACCGACGCGCCGTCATGCGCAGTTTGTCCAAGCGCTGATCGATACCATTCGGTTTGAGCGCCATCATACTCCCTAATACAAATAGTACAATGATAACGCCAATAAATATGCCCATGATGGTCTGACCTTTTGACTGAATTAAAGTAATACTATATAGATGCTTATAATGAGCACGAACCACGAAAAATCAAGCATGATGAGCTAGCAGCCATTCAACAACGACTCATTTAGACCACCATACCATCGCTATATATATTGACATATCAACTACTTAGAGGCACTGAAAGCCAGCCTAATAATAAGATAGAAAAAGTGGTCAGCCGCAAAAAGTGCTATGATAAACCATAATTTTAAACGCGCGCAGGTTTATTATGAATTATCTTATTAAGCGAAACTCATCGACTACCGATATTTCTCACCATTTGGTCAATAAAGTCATGAGCAAATCAGGTATCTCTATATCACTGGTCGGTGCTGCATTACTGACATTGTCAGGCTGTGCAACCACTCAAAGCCTCACACCGCAGCAATGCCAAGCCAGTAACTGGCAAGAAGTCGGTTATACAGATGGCAGCCGTGGCCGCTCAGGTGCTTATTTCGGCCACTATGCAGGTAGCTGTGCAAGTATAGGCGGTGCGACACCCAATCGGATACAGTGGGAACAGGGGCGTCAGCAAGGGCTCAAAAACTACTGCACCGAGCTCACGGCTTACAAACTCGGCCGCGAAGGTTACGAGTGGCAAGCGGTATGTCCACTAGAAGGTATCGAGAAGTTGGAAGAAGCCTACTCACAAGGGCGCTACTACTATATCCGCCAGCAAGATTTGGACTATTTACGCTCACCTTATCCTTTCGGATATGGTCACTTTGATCGCAGATATCGCCCACTAGGCCATCGCTGGTAAAAATTAGACATTATTAGTAAAAATAAAGCATCGTTGGTAAAAAAGAAAACCTCACCGAGTACTTAATTTGAGGTTTAAGTACTCAGTGAGGTTGGAGAAAAGTTTATTATTTTTATTTTATTATTATACTAGCTACCTATCTTTCTACCTATCTAATGGTTGGCTATCTAACAATCGTCACATGACAATCCCAACCCACCTTTTATACTTACCTTACTCATTAACAAAGGCTATCTTGGTCAGTCCTGCTTCGCTGGCAGATGCCAGTACTTGTGCGACCGTATCATATTTGCTTTCTTTATCCGCACGCAGCTGAATAGAAGGGTTTTTGCCTTGCGCACTTTCTTGTTGCAAGCGCTTATCCAACTCTTCTATCGTGATAGGATCACTGTCCCAAAACACGCCTGCATCCTGATCGATACTGATCTGAATCGCTTCTGGTGGTGGTTCATTGACTTGTGCACTCGTCTCCGGCAGGTTAAGCGGAACAGTCGGATTAAGAACGGTCGCAGTCAACAAAAAGATAATCATCAAAACCAGCATGACATCGATAAGCGGAATGAGGTTCATCTCATTCATGCCTTGGACGTCATCATCACCTAACTGAAATGCCATAATTACTCTCAATATATGCTTACTATGTGTGCTTAGTCAGTACTTGTCTTCACTGTTTATCTCATCGTTACTTATACGATGATAGGAAGCACTGTTACCCGCTAAAGGTAACCGTCGCTATCCCATGATACCGTCTATAACTGCGAAGTAGACACATTACGATACTGTTTATTAGTATTGCTCGTTTGGGTGTCAGCTGAGCTTTTCACTGAAGTTACTTGCTCGGTAGGCTGCGTGTTCGCTACTGCTTTTATATTCGCAGAATCCGCCAGTAAGTCATGTGCTCTATCATTTGCGTGATACATCACACGGCGATTGATACGCACAGCGAGGTTATAAAAGACCACCGCTGGAATAGCCACAGCAATACCCAAGCCTGTCATGATAAGAGCCTCACCGACTGGCCCTGCTACTTGCCCCAAGCCTGCTTGTCCGCTCGTACCAATATTATGCAGCGCATGAAAAATACCCCATACGGTACCAAACAAACCAATAAACGGTGCAATCGCTGCCGTCGTACCAAGGATAGGCAGACCACGCTCACTAGAAAAGCGATAGCGTCCAATATGCTTGAGCAACGCCTGCTCTATCACCAAGCGACGAGTGGGCGCATCTACTTCTCTCAACCCAGTCTGTTTGGCTTGGACTTGATGAGTTAAATCATCGGCAACCGTCGCCGCCAACTTGCGGCTTTGTAGTACACGAATGATACCCGTCACCCAAGAGATAAGGGATAAAGCGAATAGTACAAAGAACAAGGTTTTGGTCACCATGTCACTATATTGCCAGTATTGCATAAAGTCCATGTCAGACTCCTTCGTCTTTTGTGTTATGGCTTGATATCATTGCAGATAGCACAGTTGCTTTCATTATGACAATGTTATTTAGAATTATTAATATTGATATCACAATCTATAAAAAACTTGGTATTACTCTGGCACTTGATAAGAAACAGTAAATGTGACATTTCCTACTCTTGGAACACCATTTTGAGTAAAAGGTTTAAATCTACCAGATGTAACTTGTTGTTTAGCTGCATTATCAACTATTCGATTCTCTGACGACCTTGCCACTCTTACATTGCTGATAGCGCCTTGTTTATTGACAGTCATTTTCAATACAACATTAAAAGTCTCGCCTGGACGAGCACTAGATGCAGCACGTTTAGGAAATTCGAAGTTTGGCGGAGATGCCCAGCTGGCACTATTGGCAGTAAATGGTACCGGTTGATTATTAGCAGCTTCTGCTGCTGCTGCGTCCTTTGCTTTTTGTGCCGCAGCTGCATCGGCAGCGGTTTTAGCATCAGCTATTTCTTGAGCTCTCTTCGCATCAGCAGCTACCTGTGCTGCTATGGCATCGGCATCGGCTTGTGCTTGCTGTTTTTCAGCTAATAATGCATCTCTTTTCGCTTGCGCTGCTTGCGCTGCCAAAAGCTTCTGCTGATTATCAGCCACTTGCGTCGTAGTGCTTTTTTGAGGGGCAGTTTTTTGTTTAGCAGGTGGTGGCGTGAACTCAGCAGGCTTAGGCTTTTCAGCTTGTTTCGCTTTCGGCTTATCTACTGGTTGCTTCTTCTGCACAACTTTAGGCTTGGGCGCAGCAACTGGCTTTGCTTTTGGCTTAGGCTTAACCTCTCTGACTGGTTTCGGCTTTTCTTCAATTTTTATTTCTTCAATCTCCACAGGTGGCGGAGGTGGTGGAGGCGTAATCAGCTCTATTTCAATAGATGGCGTCACTTTTTCTGGTTCTACTTTCATCTCAGGCGTTTTGACCGCCGCTAATGCTACTGCCGTCAGCACATGCAATCCCACAACTACCGCAATAGTCGCAAGCGTCAACTTAGGTGATGGCGCGTCTAAATTCGTTGAACTCATAACACCCTAATATTAATTAACTGAGATAGAATGGCGTAGATAATAATGCAAACGATAATTATTATCAATAATAAATTGAGATAATTGCTCTTTTATTAATACAATTATAACAAACCGAATCTACCTTGTTAATAAAAATCATTATCATTTATATTGATAATGAATCTCAATTGCCTTATCATTGCGGTTCTTGAGTTGTTTATCGAAGATTGCTTATCGAATACTATCTCTTATTTTACACCATAAGATAATTAAAAAATTTAAGTTATAAGTGCACAACCACCTCATAAAAACTATAACAGTTAAATAAATACCGCCGAGCATTGTCTGGTATATACATCACATTGGACAAACTCATTTCATTTTTATATGGGTAATCATTTTTTTAACAATTTGCCCAAACTGCTAATATACCGAGTTATTTATGTCTATCGATTTATTGTCTAACCGCTCTCCTAGTGCCTTTTTTAAACGCCCATTACTGACTGCTATGACGACCGCACTCGTTGCTAGTATCAGTGTGGCAGGCTGTAGCTCACCAGAATCAACGGACTCTGAGCCAACAGATATCACGACTGAAAATCAAACTGCCGATAACAGCGCTGCTAGCACTATAACAGTGGATACCGTAAAAGGAGACGTCGAGTTAGCGGTAAACCCATCGCCAATCGTGGTGTATGACATGACATTGATGCAGGATTTGGCAGCGCTTGATGTGGCGATTGATGGCGCGCCAGCCACAACACCTCTAGATAACTTACAAGCCAAAAACCAACCAGCACCTGCAGGCGTCGGTACGGTATTTGAGCCAGATCTTGAGGCATTGAATGCTATGCAGCCGCAAGCCATCTTAGTTGGCTCACGTATGGCTGAAAAATATGATGAGCTCTCTAGCATTGCCCCGACGTTAGACATGTCTATCGATACGGCCAATATTTATGAGTCAAGTAAACGCCGCTTGGCCGATTTAGGCGCATTGTTTGGCAAAAGTGAACAAGCCGCTAAATTACAACAAGACATTGATGGTTTGATTGAAGAAACCAAAGCCGTCACCAAAGACAGCGGTACTGGCCTAGTGGTCATGGTCAATGGCAATAAAATGTCTGTCTATGGTGCTGAATCACGCTATGGCTTTATTCATAATGTCGTAAACGTACCCATCGCTGATGATCAAATCAAAGAAGGGCGTCATGGTCAGCCAATCTCTTTTGAGTACTTACAAAAGACAAATCCAGACTGGTTATTTGTAGTGGATCGTAGTGCGGCTATCGGCGAAGACAGTGTCGGTGCAAAAGCGGTATTAGACAATCCACTAGTGGCACAAACCACTGCATGGAAAAAAGACCAAGTGGTTTATCTAAGCCCAGATTCTTACCTTGCATTTGGCGGCTATTATCAGTGGATGCAAGATTTGACGACCATCAAAGATGCCTTTACTAACGCTAAGTAAACGCCATCATTGCTTAATTAACTGTTGTTGATGGCCGTTTTTAATGACCGTTTTTATACCTCATCTGTATGCCAGTAGCCGTTATGTCATTATTTTCACATCGTGCACAGCCCAGCGTTAAAGCCAGTACTTCTTCACCAGCCGCATCAGCGAGTTGGAAAGGAAGTACTGGCAACAGTCTAAATGCTAAACATCGCCGTGCCGCCATGCCACCATGGTTAATCAACACGGGAAGCCTCATTATTATGGGGCTTTTGGTGTTATTGAGCTTATCTATTGGTGTCGCAGATTTTTCGTGGTCCGGTTTTCTACGCAGCCTTATCAATCATAGCGCCAACTCTGATAGCTCGCTTTTTTTAGTCAGCCGACTACCTCGCACTATTGCGATTATCTTGACCGGTATCTCGATGGCAGTTGCAGGGATGATTATCCAAGTAGTGCTAAAAAACCGCTTTGTAGAACCCTCAATGGTTGGTGCCACTCAGAGCGCAGCGCTTGGATTATTGGTAGTCAGTCTACTGTTTCCAGCCAGCGCACTCATTATCAAAATGGGTGTGGCGACCGTCGCAGCAGTACTTGGCATGATGCTGTTTATGCTGCTTATTCATCGGATTCCACCGACAGACTTTTTGATGATTCCACTGATTGGTATTGTCTTTGGTGGCATTCTCGAAGCAGTAACGACCTTTATCGCTTATCAGACTGAGTCATTGCAGATGCTCAGCGTTTGGCAGTTTGGTGATTTTTCTGGCGTATTGGCTGGTCGGTATGAGTTGCTATGGCTGACCGGAGGTCTGTGTGTGTTAGCTTATATCATCGCTGATAAGCTCACCATCGTAGGATTGGGCGATAATATCGCACTGAACTTGGGTATTAGTAAACGGCAGGTCACATGGCTTGGCGTCGGCATGGTCGCGATGATGAGTGCTGTCGTCGTGGTCACGGTTGGGATGATTCCTTTCATCGGTTTAGTCGTGCCCAATATTGTCAGCCGATTGATGGGAGATAAGTTACGTCGTAGCTTGCCAGCAGTCGCATTGCTCGGTGCATCCGCTGTCCTACTCTGCGATATCATTGGTCGCTCTATCCGCTATCCATTTGAAGTGCCCGTTGCGACGGTATTTGGCGTGGTTGGTACCGTGCTGTTTTTGTGGCTACTATTGCGCGCTCCGGCTGATCGATAAGCCTGATATTTATGCTTGATACTACAGGATTCGCGTATGTTTTCACCGTCTACGCCTCGCTCTGAAAAAACGACCATGGCTAAAACCAATACAACAAAATACAGCTCGATAGAAAGCGGTGCCTTGGAAGATAGCACTTTGAAAAACAGTGCTACTGCCACGGCTTGGCAAAGTCGTCTATCACAACTTTGGGCATGGATCGTCAATCATCCAAAGTCGATTGCCACCGCTATCTTGGTCATCTCGATGCTGCTATTTTTGACACTCAACGTTAATGGACATTGGGACTTTGCCCTACCATTACGTGGCAAAAAACTGCTGGCATTAATGGTGGTCGGCTATGCTATCGGGGTATCGACACTACTGTTTCAAACCTTAACGCACAACCCTATTCTCACGCCTTCCTTGTTGGGCTTTGACTCACTATATATCTTACTGCAAAGCCTACTGGTCTTCTTTTTGGGTGCGATTAGCTTTACCAGTATTGACCCTCTTGCCAAATTCACACTTGAAATTGTCTTGATGTTTGGCGCGTCATTATTGTTATTTAAACTGCTATTTTCAAAAAGCAGTCAGGATTTGACGCGATTGATATTGGTAGGGGTTATCTTTGGCGTGCTGTTTCGTAGCTTATCAACCTTGATTGCTAGACTAATTAATCCTGATGATTTTGTCATCGTACAATCTCGCAGTTATGCGCAGTTTAATACGATCAATCCGCAACTGCTTGGTATCAGCCTACTCATTTGCCTCATTAGTGCTGTATTTGTCTGGCGCTGGCGCTATCAGTGCGATGTATTGATGCTTGGTAAGTCACAAGCTATTAACCTTGGCATCCATTATCAGCGCCTAGCATTTGGACTGTTGAGCGTTATCGCCATATTGGTCGCCATGGCCACTGCTTTAGTCGGCCCTGTGACTTTCTTTGGCTTATTGGTATGTGCATTGACCAATCGTATCGCCCGTCATATGTACCATAGCGAGCGGCTGATATTGGTCAGTCTGGTTGCTATGATTTGCTTGGTACTCGGTCAGACTATCTTTGAGCAAGTACTGGGCATGGCTGGCGTACTATCGGTTGTGATTGAATTGGCAGGTGGCCTAGTATTCTTATTATTAATATTTACGAAACAACGTCGCCGTCGATAATACCAATAAAAATTAGCACTCTCTAAAGACAAGAAGCTCTATGATTAAATTAGACAACATCTCATACCACATCGGTAAACAGCAAATTCTACATGACATTACGTTGTCCTTGCCAAGTGGACAAGTCATTGCGTTGATAGGTCCAAACGGTGCTGGTAAATCCACCTTGTTTTCCGTTATGGCACGCTTACAACCGCTACAGTCAGGGGAAGTGCGCTTTGGTGAGCATGATATTGTCAGTTGTCATGCGCGGACATTGTCCAAGACGGTAGCAATGCTAGGCCAAGACAATCAAGTGCAAGGGCGACTGCGCGTGCATGAGCTGCTGATGTTTGGGCGCTATCCCTATCATCAAGGGCAGCCAACCGCTGACGATCAGCAGAAAGTGCTAGAGATTATTGAGCGATTCGAGCTGGAACTGTTAGCCGACCGCTTCTTGTCGACATTGTCCGGTGGTCAACGCCAGCGCGTACTGATTGCCATGATTGTTTGCCAAGATACGCCGTATCTATTGCTAGATGAGCCGCTGAATAATTTGGACATGTATCACGCTGGTCGCCTGATGCGTGAACTACGAGAGCTGAGTCACAGTCAGCAGAAGACCGTCGTCATCGTCTTACATGATATCAATCAAGCCGCACAATTTGCTGATACCGTGGTCACGATGAAAGAAGGCCAAGTGATGGCTGTTGGTCAGCCTGTCGATGTGATCACACAAGAAACGATGAAACAGTTATACAATGTCGATGTGACCGTGCTAAACCATCAAGGTCGTCCAGTGATTGTTGATGCGGTTTAAGTACAGGACTTTGCAAACGAAAAAAGGAATTGTCGATGCATAAAGCTTTATTGAATAATCGATGGATAAACTATAAAAATCTATCTATATTAATTTTAGTGATTAGCTTTTGCTTGTTCATTTTTAATGCTTTAAATAAAGAGATAGCAAATACTTTTTTTTGGCTAGGAATCACTTTATATGCTCTAAGATTGGTGGTTATTCCTATGGATTTTACTCAAAACATCTCTTCAGTAGATTACACAAAGAACTATGATGAAAATAATACATGGCATAAATGGGTGATGCTAGGTGAGAGATTTTCTTCCTTTATTTTTACTATCTTGATAGCATACACAATATTTTTGCAATTCAAGTGATAACTAGGACATGCCTTTAATTCAGTACGTAGCTATTTACTGAATTAAAAGCCTACCTTAGGAATCTGGCAATATCACCTCCCCTTTTGCAACGCCTTTAATCGCTGTTGACGACCTTTCCACCACAGATAAACGCCAGTAATAGACAAAACAGTCACAGCCAAACCTATCAATGCTAAAAATATTTGATACAGTAAATGGCCAATACCTTGGCTAATATGCCCCATGTGTAAGGTTGATAGCCATTGATCAGCTTTGCTACCAAATGATGAGTTTTGATAGCCAAAGTTGACGCGCTCAACGCTACCCGTCCGTGCGTTGACAGTAATAGACGAAGCGCCGCCTTTTCTGCCGATATCTTTATCTGTTTTAAAGCGCAGTTGCCATTGACCTTCATCCTCTACCCAACGTATGCCTAATAACTCACGTACTGTCAGGCCCTTACTTTTGGCAGCGATGTCTGCCTGTTCGCTTAGATAAGCAATACTATTGGCTTTATTGACAACATCCATAGCATAGACATTATCAGCCTCGTTATTCAAAGCTTCGCCCTTTACAGCGCCAATCCTCGCACCTCTGTCTGCACTAGCAGTCTGCCCAACTTTTTCACGTGGTTTTTTTGATTTTTCTTGTTTTTCGCCTCTGCCTTCGAGCCCAACAATTGCCTGCATGACAGGGCGATAGACTTGCTGTAAATTAAAGCCAACACTCGACCAAGCAATGACAAATAACATACCCCAAAGCCACAACCCAAAGGCATGGTGCAAGTCATAATTTAGTTTAAACAGATTACTCTTGGTACGAATTTTCCACGCTGGTAACCAACGCTTGAGAAAGGATGCGCGTTTTTTAGATGAGGGCTTTTTCTGTATGTTTTTCTTTTTAAGTGCTCTCGGAAACGTTAAATAAAAACCGATAAAGCAGTTAATCGTCCAAACGACAGATACGATACCTAATACCCATTTGCCGATATCGCCAAGCAATAAATCGCGGTGCAACCAAAAAACTTTCCACATGGTATTGTGCAATGCCCATTGATCTTTATCACGGGTTCCGATGATATTACCGTCATAGGGATTCACATAGACTTCTTGAAACGGTGCTTTCGGTTGGTTTTGGGCAGCCTTACCTCGGGCTCTATCTACCGAAAATACTGCCGACCTGTCTGCCGCTATCGACGTTGGCATGCTAGAAAAATTATGCTCTGGATAGGCACTGACTACCCTATCATGCAGCACTGCAATAGGAAGGTGCGGCGTGTCTTGGGCATCAACCTTAGCCAGTTTATGATTGAACACATCGTCTAGCTCTTCATGAAATGCTAATAACGTGCCAGTAATACCAGCGATAATTAAAAATGCTGCCATGGCAAGCCCCGTATAACGGTGAATCCAAAGACAACTGAGGCGAAGATTGAATGACATAAATAAATCTGCTGTTATATTATGATAGTTATTAAAAGAAATCTGTTTAATCAAGCTCATTTAAAGAGGCTTAATTCAAGAAAGCCATTTAAAAAAAGTTACTGACAGCACAAAAGGCCTGAACCAATAGCTCAGACCTTTTTTAATCGAACAAACCCTGTGTCTACCTATTAAAAGTCAACGCTAACGTCAAACACATAAGTACGACCCGGCTCATTGAAGGTACGTGCCCCAGCATTGGTACTAGTACCTTCGCGATAAACACCCGTATCAAACAAGTTTTTGACACCCGCACCAACGGTAATTGCTTTTGTCAGATCATAGCGAGTACTCACATTAGCAATGGCGTACGGATCACGGTCAAGCAACAATGTATCGAGTTCATCATCTGTGGTCACTGAACGCTTGGGGGCCTCAATCGTGCCATAGTAGCTCACATCAGCGTTAGCATTCCAACGCGGCGTAATGTCCCAATCGACACCTGTGTTCACAGTGAACTTAGGAATGAGTGATAGCGGCTCGCCATTGTCTTTTCGCTCTGAACGCAAAATACCAGTTATGTTAGAAGACCATGACACCGTATCGGTAACAGGGACTTTTACAAACCCTTCTAAACCCTCAATCACTGCTTCGCCTTGGTTTTCCCATACGAAGATCGAGCGGCCTGTCGCCGTATCTAACGCCACACGATCGACACCAGCGCCGATTCGGTTGTCATAAGCGTTATGATAGTAAGTCAAGCCAGCATTTAGCCCAGTACCATCATCATAAGTAAAGGTCAGCTCTTTATTCCAAGAGGTTTCATTTTCTAGGTCGGGATTACCCAATACATGACACCCTCTTTCGTCAGCAGGTACCCAAGATGGACAGCCATTACCACCCGTGTAGTAGATGTAATTTGGATCAAGTTGATATAACGAGGGCGCTTTGAAGGCACGGCTGACACCGCCTTTCACTGACCAATCAGGACTAAAGTGCCAAGTGCTGTTGATACTAGGCGACCAGTTACTGCCAGCCTCGCTATGGTAGTCAAAACGTAGACCTGGAGTGATATACCAGTCAGGTGTAATCTCATAGTTGTCTTCTAAATAAGCACCGATGAGGTAGGCATCAGAGGTTGGGTCGCGCTTTTCAGGGTCGGTCTCTACATCACCAAAATCAAAACCATCTGTAAATGCCAAATCAGATACTACAGGGTTATCTAGCTTTTCACCACGGAACTCAGCGCCAGCGGTCAAAGTATGACGGTCAAAATAGATATCCCACTCTGACTTAGCATTGAGCGTATCGTAAGTGGCTTCTGTCCATTCGAAGTCCTCGCCGTCATCAGGTATGACAATTTGACCTTCACCACCACCAGCACTGCCTACAGCCAGACTTTCATTGACCGTCCGACTATACTCGATAAAGCTGTTACTACTAGCGTCATCATACTCACCGCGATGCGTGATTGCCGCACCATAACGCTGCATTTTGCTCGTTGTTTCACCTTCTAACTGATCTAATAAATTTTGGTTCACGGTTTGGAACAATGAATCACCTGCCCAGCGATTCTCTTGGCGGCTATAATTCACTTCAAAACCGACGGTATTCATCGCATCCATTGCATATTCGAACAGTTGGCGCACATCGATATTTTCGACACCTTCAGTACCTGCTGCAATAGAATCGTCTTGCGCTTCTGCTGCGTTAATAGAAGGATCGTCCGCTTCACTATCGTGGTAACCAAGAGTGGTACGCGAGGACAGCTTGTCAGTCAATGCGCCAGACATATTGACGTTGGTACGCCAGCTACTGCCTTCTAGATCACTTTCTGGTGCTTCGTAATGTCCACTGACAGAAAACTCCGTTTCTGTTGGGCGCTTGGTAATGATGTTTACCACACCGCCCATACTACCAGAGCCATAACGGGCTGCTGCTGGGCCACGCAGTACTTCGATACTCTCAATAGCACTTGGTGGCACCCATTGTGAGTCACCGCGCGTGTCTTGCTCACTACCACGGCTAGGACGTACGGAGTTGCGAGAAGTCACAGGACGGCCGTCGATTAAGATAAGCGTGTTGTTTGGACCCATGCCACGCAAATCAATTTGACGCTGGTTACCGCGCTGTCCCGACGTCGACGATCCTGAGAGATTCACACCCGGCATTTTACGTACAATCTCTGAAATGTCATTAGAAAGCGATGCTTTTTCGATGGCCTCTTCGCTAATAATAGACAGCCCTGCCGCCTGCTCCAACTCCTCTCTCGCCGCTCGCACCACAATCGTGTCTAGTGTGGCTGTAGGCACTGCTTCCTGCTCAGTCGCTGCTTGCGTTACCATCTCATCGCTTTCTGCTGCAACAGCTGTGCTACTAAGAATAGAAGCCACAGCGATACTGAGCAAAACTTTGCCCGTCACTAAGCGTTGAGCGTTCTTTGGAGAAGTGAGGTATGAATGATCAGAGCGACCTGATTGGTTTAACATAAATAACGTTCCTTGAAGCACTTAGGCTCATTAGTACCTTTCAATTGCACCGACAGCGAATATTTTTAGCCACTCCGTAACAAACATGTCATGAAGTATGCGTATGCAAAGTGTGACTAAAGCATGGTCAAGTGGCTTAAATATCGATGTAAGACAAATTAGTAAAGGTAGGTACTGAGTAGGGTTAAAAGTTTGGTAACGCGACAACTGGCATAGACCAACTGCTTAAAATATGAATCACGATAAGTTCTCTAGAATAGGTACAGCAAAGAATCTTTAACTATTCTGTAATGAACGGAACACACTTTAGCAAGATAGAAAAGATAATGCAAACATTAATGATACTTATTCTCATTAATGTTTGCACACACCACCTAATAGCTGTTTTAAATGCGAAATCAGTGCTCAATATACCTATAGAAACGCCTCATAATGCCATTTGTATAAGCCCATCCAAACTCTATCGGTATCTTCAAGATATATCAGAACCCACAAAACCTTCAGTGACAACTTACACCGTTATAAACGCTATGAATCAGATTCTGCATCTTGACGCTTGATCACTTTATGCTCATCTTCGCTATTGTCCAGTTTCCAATAACTCGAAATATACAAATGGGTTTTGGCCACATTTCGGTCATGTTTGAAGTACTGGCGCAGTGCTCGCATACTATTGAACTCACACGCTGTCCATACGGCAGCCTCGCCCTCTAACCAAGTCAGTGCTTTGACTTGCTCTAGTAAAGGATAGTGGCTATCACTTGCCGCTGGATTGATAACCCAATGAACCTCTAGATTTTGTGGTTTTTTAACAGACTGAATATCAGCGTCGCTTAGCACTTCTATGACGGCATAACCGACTGCGTCATCAGGTAGCTGTGCTAAATTCACCGTGATAGCTGGCAGTGCCGTCATATCGCCTACTAACAAAAACCAGTCTGCCTGATGATTGATCAGCTTTTTTTCACCAGGGCCGCCAATCAAAATCTCATCTCCTATGGCAGTTGTTTTTGCCCAGTGCGATGCCAGTCCTTCGGTACCTTGATGATTAAGACCATGTAATACAAAATCGACATCGATCTCACTGTAACGCTGTTGGACAATGGTGTAAGTGCGCATAATCGGTTTACGCCCTTCACCCTGTGGAAACATCAGCTTGATATAGCCGCTTTCCTGATCGGCGGGAAAACCGTCAAATGCCTCTCCGCCTAACGTAATACGGCGCATGTTGGGCGTGATATCGACAATACTTTTAACCTCTAAAATTCTAGGAGTTGGTTTGGCCATTTTTGCATCCTTTTTCTATAAAGTTATCTCTAACGTTTAGTGTCTGACAACAACTCAATCAATAGTTCTTTAACAGGGGTAAAAATAGAACAGTCAATCTCATATAAACATTAAAAAGCCAGCCACCTCAAAAAGGTAACTGGCTGCTATTAGCTGTCAAATTGACGTGTTAAACATGAATGATCAAATGCCCGTTGTCTAGCTATCAAATCTAGCTATTAAAATTGATAGGTTAGAGAGGCTTTCACATTTCTTCCGATCGCATAATCCGTATAGTCCGAATCGTCTGAGTAGCGTGATGAATGATTTGCATACGTTTCATCAAACATATTGTAGACGCCTAGCGTCGCTTTTACGCCCGCTAACTGCTGAGGCGTGTAGGTCATGAATATATCATGTACGTCATAGCCTTCTTTTTCGGTATCTGTATCATCACCTGTATTAGGATTGATAGAGGTCACGTACGTACTGCGCCAGCCTAAATCAAGTGTGTCAGTCGGAGCATATCCCAAGTTAACCATATACTTGTCACCAGAATCATTTTCATCTCCTGTGCCTTGTGACAGACTATAGCCAGACTCTTTACCTTCGCTACGGGCACGCGCATAGCTCAATCCCATATTGAAGTTATTAGTACGGTAATCAGCTGAAAGCTCTACCCCTTTGATTTCATAATCTTCATCTGCATTAAATGAGCCTGCGCACGTGCCCGTATCAGAGGCCAGTCCTGTGGTGCAATCAAGGCCGCTTTCGTAAGAAATCCAGTTTTCCAAATCTGTCACAAAGTACTTACCAGAGAGGCGTAACGAATCATCTTCAGTGGTTAAGCCACGGAAAATAGTTGATACACCAACTTCAGTATTACTGCCAGTTTCAGGCTCTAAATTAGAAGAAATATATTTATCTTCACCATCTGTATTACGGATGGCTTCCTGTAAGTCAGGGCCATTGAACAACTGGGTATAACTTGCAAATACATTGGTACTTGGCAACACTTGATAGCTAGCGGCAAAAGCGCCCACTACATTGTCGTACGTTTCACCATTTGCCACTTCTTCTGGCGCTTCGTAATGATCATAACGGACGCCAGGTGTTAGCGTTAACTTACCAATCTGCCACTGATCTTCTAAATATACAGACGTGTTTTTTGCTTCATCATTACCCTGATGAACACCGTCGAACGAAGCATCAGACTCTTTTGTGTAATACTCAACACCAGTAATCAGCTTATGTGAGCCTAACTGACTTTGTATGCGACTGGTGTTTTCTATCTTGCCGCCTTTGGTGATCAAATCAACTTCAACAGCTCCATTGTCTTTATCGAGCTCTGTTTCAGACTGATAAATGTTGGCTTTGATATCAATTAAGTCATTGGCTGGTTGGTAACCATACTCTAATGTATAGGTATCACGGCTTTGTTTCCAAGGTACAGCAGGGTTCCAACCATTCTCATCAGTTAATGGAAAATCCGCTCGGTTTGCATACATGCCTTCATTTTCTGTACGGCTAAAGCTACCACTGACGTGATGATTATCACCTAGATAAGTGCCTGCCTTTAACAAAATGCTTTCGGTGTCACCGTCTGACGTTTGAATGTCGCGACCATCACCATCTTCACCTGCTTCGGAGGTGCGTTTGCCATAATAAGCCAATAAATCAACATTTTCTGTCGGTGCAGCAAATACGGTCGTTGACGTTAACAGCTCGTTATTATTGCTGGCGTAGCCGGTATGGACTTTTGCACCAATTTTTTGATCGACATCGAGCAAGTCCGCAGCATCAACTGTCTCAAAAGCAACCGCACCACCAATCGCATCATTACCTAGAGTGACTGAGTTATTACCAACTGAAACTTCAGACCGCTTCAACAAGTCTGGATCAATGACCAAATCTCCAGCATGGTGGAATGCATAGCCTTCTTGACGAGCACCATCAACGGTCACTTTTAGATTCGTATCATCAAAGCCACGAATGCGCACACGTTGATTGATTGCCGTTGTACCGCCTACCGAAGCGCCTGGTACGCCATCTAAAAAGTCACTCAAAAGACTCGCTTGCCCTGCAGGTATATACTGGGCTGAATCAACAGAATTCTTTTGCAAATTATCACGTACAGAGCTATTGGCTGTCACTGTGATGGTCTGTAACGTGACGTTTGGCACCTCTTCTACAGGAGCTGCACTAGCCGCTTGCGACCACAATACCGCAGCAACACCCATAGACAATACTGTTAATGGGCTAGAGAGCTTTGATGATTTTACTTCACGCATAACGAACTTACTCACTTTATTTACTATTAGGAATTAGAATTTTTGAGACGATTTATTCAAACGTTGATTGTTTTGAATAATCGCTTCTATTGATGATTAACAACTGCTTTTTGCATGATAGGTATTCAGATGAATAGCCATTTTTACCATGCTAAATTTATCTCATAAATAAAAATACTAATGATAATTGTTAGCATTTACTGAAGACAGGTATCCTAACTAAATATTAACAATTTAGCAATAATTACTATGATTAATTTCATATTTAGGCAGATTTGAAGACTTGGCCCTTCATCAAGAAATTCTGATAACTTATTAAGTAAAGCCTTATATAACGGGCTTCTCAACGTAAAACCTATCGCTATATTCTTATAATAAATACCCGTTATTTTAGAAATAAACGTGCTAATGTTAAAAAAATGTTGCAATAACTAACCCTTTCCCTATACCCTTGGATAGTTGACCAATTAGTCAGGTTTGTAAGAATGACTATTTGCTAGACTCATAAATAACCAATAGCTACCTACTTTTATGTATTCACATAAAAATAAGTGCGACTCTTTGTGAGATGGCTAAACAATACGACTGCTTCTCTAAACTAAAATCAATTCAGTTGGAAAGTATGACAGGGCAACCGAGTGTAGAGGTATATTGAATACTTCAAGTGAGGCTGACGCTGTAACGCATTTATAGTGCATTGATTGACACTATGTATCATCGCATTGCTTAATAATCTCCATAGAGCTGGGACTGAAAGTCACCTTAGGAGGAAGCCAAGATGAGTGAACACACTCAAGGGAACCCCGATTTATTGTATGGACTGCATGACCGTCCTGCTCCTGCAAAAGCATTTTTAGGGGCAGTACAACACGTACTTGCCAGCTTCGTTGGTATCATTACTCCATCATTAATCATAGGCGGTGTCTTGGGTTTAGGGGAACACATCCCCTATCTCATCAGCATGTCATTGATGGTTTCAGGTATTGCAACCTTTATCCAAACACGTAAAGTTGGGCCAGTGGGTTCAGGTTTAATGGCGTTACAAGGCACCAGTTTTGGTTTCTTAGCCGCCGTACTAGCAGCAGGCTTTGTGGTAAAAAACAGGGGCGGTGGTCCAGAGGAAATTCTCTCTGTCATCTTTGGGGTGTCATTTCTTGGTGCCTTTGTCGAAATTTTCTTGAGTCAGTTCATCACCAAACTCAAATCATTGATGAGTCCAATCGTGACGGGTTGTGTGATCGTGACTATCGGTTTGTCGTTGACTAAGGTTGGCTTGACAGATTTGGCAGGTGGTGTCGGTGCAGAAGACTTTGGTAGTATGCAAAACTTACTACTAGGCGGCGGTGTGTTGGTCAGTGTGGTACTGATTAGTATCGTCAACAGTAAAGTCATTCGCTCAAGTGCAATATTTATTGGGTTGATGCTTGGGCTGATAGCTGCTGTCTTTATGGGACGTATTGATTTTTCTCTAGTTTCTGAAGCCCCTCTATTTACGATGCCTGTACCTTTTAAATTCGGTTTTGGTTTTGACTGGCAGGCTTTTATCCCTATCGCCTTTATGTATGTCATTACCAGTATTGAGACGTCAGGTGATTTGACGGCGACTTCGATGATCTCAGGCGAGCCAATCAAAGGCCCAGTATACGAAAAACGCATCAAAGGCGGTGTACTAGGTGATGGAGTCAACTCATTGATTGCAGCGGTATTCAACACCTTCCCAGTGACGACTTTTAGCCAGAACAATGGTGTTATTCAGATGACGGGTATTGCCAGCCGCTATATTGGTTTTTATGTTGGCGCTATCTTATTCACCATGGGCATGTTCCCTATCCTTGGCGCTATCTTTACTCAGTTACCCAAGCCGGTCGTTGGCGGTGTGACATTGCTGATGTTTGCAACGGTAGCGACTGCTGGTATTCGCATCCTATCAACGGTGAACTTCACCCATCGCAATATCTTGATTATTGCAACCTCTTTAGGTCTGTCAATGGGTGTGGCCTTTGTACCTGATGTATTCGCACAAGCACCGCAGCTATTCCGTAATATCTTTGGTTCAGCGGTGACCATGTCGGGTATCGTCGCTATTGCACTTGATATGATTTTACCCAAGAATTACGGTGTCGAATTTGATACAGCAGAACAGCATTTAGATGACGGTCTAAAACCGCTTAGACAAAAAATTTAACCTTCCCTAATGGGAATAACGCTAGCGCATTGATAATGCACTAGCGTTATTTTTTATAATTTGTGCGTAAAAAATGGCAAGAAACAATCGTTATTCAAGACCACAGCCACGTAAGATAAACGGCACCAAGAAATCAGCGGCACGTGTTTCGTCCTGCTGGTCATAATCAGTCTTTTCCATCAAGCCAACGATTTCTGTTTCAAATTCAGCATAGCGTTGCGTTGTTGCCCAAATTAAAATCAATAACTGTAATGGGTCAGCAATACCAATTTTGCCTTGCTCATGCCAGACTTTCATGACCTTCGCTTTATCAATCGCCCACTCTTTCATCGTCGTCGACATAAAATTATTCAAATGTGGTGCGCCGCCGATGACTTCAAGCGCAAACAGTTTATGTCGGTTTGGATTAGCAAAGGCTTGATGCAATTTGGTACGAACAAATTTTTCGATGACCACTTTAGGGTCACTATCAACTGTCATAGTCACTAAACCATCATTCCACTCTTGAATAATAGAGTGCAGCACCATCTGATATAGATTCTTTTTATTTTTAAAATAATAATGAATATTGGCTTTTGGCAGCTTGGCTCTATCAGCGATACTTTGCATCGTCGCACCACCAAATCCTTGCAGCACAAACTCTTCTTCAGCTGCCGCTAGAATGACAGCCTGATTATGCGCACGAATGCCTTGCTGGTTGTGCGGTGTCGCCGCCTCAAACGTCTCTTGTATGTTTATGTCGGTCTCTTGGGCCATATGAGTTATACCTGTCGTTATTATGATGAATAGATAGCAGGATTCGAGTAAGTAGCTCTATTTAATTTCTAATTTTTATGAAATATAAGCCACTTAAATAAAATATCCTGATAAAGTAGTTGACCAAATGGTCAGGTTTGAGCAGAATAGTAATATTAAACCAATTATTATTCGATAAATACTATTTCAGTATGTGATTTTGTATCTAGCAGCATGAGCGTATCACCATAAACCCAATGCCCGCCCATTCTAATCCATCACTGTTAAATGAAAAGGATATTACTGTGAAATTATCTTTACAGCAATTTAACGAACTCTCGCCAGCTGACGCAACCTCACATCTATTGACCTGTTGTACTAGCACTCACTGGGCGCAGACTTTAGTAAATAAACGTCCTTTCATCGACATGCACGCCTTAATCGCTCATAGTGATGACGCTTGGGTACAAGCTCAAACGGATGAGAAAAATCTACTAGAGGCGTTTGATGGGCATCCACAAATTGGTAATGTCGATTCGCTAAAAGCAAAATATCGCAACACTCAAGACAGTGCAGCACACGAGCAATCAGGTGCCAATGATGCTGAAGACGATGTCATTGCAGCATTGGCACAAGGCAATCAAGATTATCTCGATAAATTTGGTTTTATCTTTATTGTATTTGCCACCGGTAAGAGCGCTCAGCAAATGCTGGATCTACTGTTAGCACGGCTACCAAATGATCGCGATGCTGAACTCGTCAATGCCGCTGCCGAGCAAAATAAAATCACGCGTTTACGGTTACAGAAACTACTGAGCGCCGCGTAAACCTCATCTGCCCCACATATATAAATGGAGTTATTATGTCAGCCACTCTCTCATCACATATTTTAGACACTCATCTTGGCAAACCAGCGGCTGATGTCGCCGTGACCCTACATCGTATTACCGATAGCGGCGAAGCTACTCTATTAGCAAACGGTATCACCAATGCCGATGGACGCGTGGCTCCTGATAGCTGGCAGTTTGGCTCAGAAATTGATAGTAGCGAATCTGATTTGAGTCATGGCCGTTATACGCTGACTTTTGATACGCAGTCTTACTTTGATACGCAGCAGCTCACCGCATTTTATCCGCAAGTCATCATCGATTTTATGATGCGTGATGCCAATCATTACCACATACCGTTATTGCTTAGCGCACATGGCTATAGCACTTATCGTGGCTCGTGACTGTATTTAATAGCATTTGATTTGATGTCATTTGATTTGAGGTCATGACGACGAAATGACGGTGCAAGAGCACATCGCAATACATCGCAATACAACGGTATATTAAATAACAAAGCATATCGAACAAAAAAACGCTGACGACAGAACATTGTAAAAAAGGACATTTGCCACATGGGCGCTTATTATCTCGACTGGTTAAATTTATTTTTCCGCTGGTTCCACGTCATCGCTGGCGTAGCATGGATTGGGGCTTCATTTTATTTTGTTTGGTTAGATCTCAGTCTACGTAAACCACCACAATGGAAAACGGACAAAGGTATTTCTGGTGACCTATGGGCGGTACATGGCGGCGGCTTTTATGAAATTGCCAAATATAAGCTCGAACCTGAACAGATGCCCAAAACGCTGCATTGGTTCAAATGGGAGGCTTATACCACCTGGCTGACGGGTATGGCCATGCTGTCTATCGTTTACTATGCCAATGCTACGGCCTATCTGATTGACCCAAGCAAGGTTGCCTTTGGTAGCAGTGTTGGTGCTATCTCGACCAGCTTGTTGTTCTTATTCGGTAGCTACTTTATCTATGAAGTCATTGTCCGTAGTCACTTGGGCAAAAACTCACTCATCTTTAGTAGCATTATTTTTATCCTATTGATTATCGCTTGCTGGGGTTCGTACCAGTTATTCAGCGACCGTGCGTCGTTCATCCATATCGGTGCCATTTTAGGTACGGTTATGGCAGGTAATGTCTTCTTTGGCATCATGCCTGCCCAACGAGCGCTAGTCGATTGTGTGAGGCGCGGAGAGAAACCGGGCAAGGAAGTAGCCGATTTGGCACTACAAGCCAAAAACCGCTCGTTGATGAATAACTACTTCACCCTGCCGCTTATTTTTATCATGATTAGCAATCACTATCCGATGATGTATGCTCATGCTCACGGTTGGTTGGTGTTAGTCTTTGTTTGTATTATCACTGCAATCGTACGTCATTACTTTAACCAAAAGCATTTGGATAATCATAAGCCGCGCTATTTGGTTATCCCTGCTGTATTAACGGTTTTGTTAATTATTTGGATGCGTCCTGAGCCAATTGAACCATTGCCTGTTGCTACTGCTGCAGTCGCTGCGGAAACAACACCAGATAGCGTATCGCCAGATGATGTGCCACCAACTACTGAGAGTGCAGTCGCCAGTTCTGCTGTGAGTACTGATGCCATTTCTGATGAAGCTGTCTCCAATGAAAGTGTCACTGCCGATGTCGTACCAGTTACGGCCTCTGTAGCTACTGGTGTTGACGACGCCATGATGAATGTCGTGCACACGCGCTGTAGCACTTGCCATGCAGCACAGCCTACTCAGCAGGGATTTGCCGCGCCACCAGCAGGTATCATCTTGCAAACGCCAGCAGACATAAAAATGCACAAAGCCAAAATAATCACTGCCGTACAAACAGGCTATATGCCATTGGCCAATCTCACTCAGTTGACGGATGAAGAACGTCAGCAGATGGTTGCCTATGCGTCAGGGTTATAGATAACGGTCGATAGATAAAGATCGTATAAATCCAAAGTTATACATTACTTTGCTGCAGTTGCTCTAATTTATTTAAGGCATTTAAGATATTAAGGATACATTTACAATGAGTAAAAAAATAACCAGTGATTTCAATCAAGATGCCTACCCTCGTGACCTAAAAGGCTATGGCGATAAGCCACCAAAGGCCAACTGGCCAGGCGGTGCCAAGATCGCTGTTCAGTTCGTCCTAAATATCGAAGAAGGCGCAGAAAACAGCGTCATTCATGGTGATAGTCAGTCAGAGCGATTTTTATCGGATGTTTTGGGTACGCCTGAGTTTAACAATCGTCACCAATCGATTGAGTCAGCATTTGAGTACGGTAGCCGTGTTGGCGTTTGGCGAGTATTGGATACCTTTAAAGAGTATGGTTTGCCTATTACCACGTTTACTTGTGCTGCCGCTGCCGAAAAAACACCGCATATCATCGAGCGCGTATTAGAAGATGGGCACGAAATTGCCAGTCATGGTCTACGCTGGATTACTTATCAAAATATGTACCGCGAAACCGAGCGTGAGCATGTGCGCCGCGCGACTGAGATATTCGAGAGCATGATTGGTGGGCAGCCGCTTGGCTGGTACACTGGTCGTGATAGCCCAAACACTCGTGAGCTAGTCGCCGAGCAAGGTGGCTATATTTATGACTCTGACTCTTATGCGGACGAGTTGCCCTACTGGCTCAATGTCAAAGTAGAAGACGGTAACAAAATCGCACGTAAACCGCATCTGGTCATCCCTTATACGCTAGAAACCAACGACATGCGCTTTTCGTCTAGCCCTGGATTTACCAACGCTGAACCTTTTTATCAGTACTTAAAAGACAGCTTCGACACCTTATATGAAGAAGGCGAACATACACCTAAAATGCTGACTATCGGTTTGCATTGCCGCATCATTGGCCGTGCTGGTCGTATCACTGCCCTCAAAAAGTTTTTGCAATACATCACTAGCAAACCCGACGTGTGGGTATGCCGCCGCGATGACATTGCCAAACACTGGTATAAAAACCATCCAGCCACTGCGGACAACACGACAAACTGGCTGTAACCCTACATTTAGATACCAATTTATCGCGGCACACCATTATTATCGCGGCACAACACCATTAAGGAATATTAATAATGTCAAAAAAAAGCACTTATTACGCACCAACTGGCGGCTTACCTCCGCAAACACAGCTACTGTCCGATCGTGCTATCTTCACCGAAGCTTATGCAATTATTCCTAAACGTGTACTAACCGACATTGTTATTAGCTACCTACCATTTTGGGAAGGCATGCGAATGTGGGTGATTGCACGTCCTTTAACTGGCTTTTCAGAGACCTTCTCACAATACATCGTTGAAGTAGCGCCAAACGGAGGCTCACAAAAGCCTGAACTGGACGCTAAAGCTGAAGGGGTATTATTTGTCGTTGAAGGTGAAATGGATATTACCATTGAGGGCGAAGCGCATCATCTGGAAGCGGGTGGCTATGCTTTCTTACCGCCTGAATGTAAGTGGACGGTGAAAAACAACAGCGATAAGCACGTTAAATTTCATTGGATCCGCAAAGCCTATCAGTTTGTAGACGGTATTGATGCGCCTGAGCCTTTTGTCACCAGCGATCACGAAGTTGCTGCTATTGAGATGCTGGGCACAGACGGCGTATGGGCAACCACTCGGTTTACAGAGCAGTCTGATATGCGTCACGACATGCATGTAAATATCGTCACTTTCCAACCGGGTGGCGTGATTCCATTTGATGAAACGCATGTGATGGAACATGGCTTGTATGTACTAGAAGGTAAAGCCGTTTATCACTTAAACGGTGAATGGGTCGAAGTGGAGGCCGGTGATTTTATGTGGCTACGCGCATTTTGCCCGCAGTCTTGTTATGCCGGTGGACCTGGTCCATTTAGATACTTGCTCTATAAAGACGTGAATAGACATATGCCATTTATTCGCCCAGAGCGATAAGTCGTCTCTTTTTTGTATTAACCTGACTATAAATAAACAATATAGACGCATCATCGTTTATTTGAGTATGTCATTTATTCTCAAGTGGTGATTTAGGTCGCGTACTGGTTTATGATAAATTAGCTCATAATAAGTATAAACAGTGATTATAAATAGTAATCGCCAAAAGTAAGGCAAATCATGAGTACTCTTATGAAGACTACGATCGTTGCAAAACCTTTAACCAAAGCTGATTTTGCGCCCTACGGCACCGTTATCGAACCCTATAACAAGGATGAGCAAACGCCTGAAAACAGCTACCATATCAATAAAGGCTACGCATGTCGCCATCATGCCATTGCCGAGGCTAAGCTCGATGGTGGTAATGTGGGCATGAGTATCTTCCGTGCCAAAAAACGTGATTTCCCTATCTGCTTATCGGTGATGGAATACCATCCATTTGGCACGCAAGCGTTTTTTTCAATGAATGCTCAGGACTATATCGTTGTCGTTGCTCCCGCAGGTACACCGCCTCAATCTGCTGATGATTTGACCGTGTTTTATGCCAAATCTCATCAAGGGGTGCAATATGACGCCAATGTTTGGCATCATCCCCTACTCGCACTGGGTCATGACTCTGACTTTTTAGTGATTGACCGTATCAATGGTGAAGGTCAGAACTGCTATGAGCTCGATATAGACGGTTGGCAGGTGCAAATTGAGCTTGCCCCAGAATAGATTTAATCGCTATTAATAACAAATGATAAACAGACCAGCTAATCACCGTTAGCTGGTTTTTTACTTTAGACAAGTTCAATTTTATGGAAAGGTTAGTGAAAACAAGGAAGCATTTTATGACTTTACTTGTCTTTTACGTACTACTGTACTAGAATACTGAAACAAGATTAAGACTGACATTAGCAAGACAGCTATCTACCCTTTTATTAAGATTGAACATTATGAGTACTGACCCTTATCGCAGTTTATTAAAGCATCTAGCGGCTTGTCATGACAGCGCTGATATCGAAGTGCTGTTTAGTGCGCTATTGACCGACAAAGAACAACGCGAAATTGCCAACCGTATCCGTATCTTTGACTTGTTAGAACACAATATCACCCAACGTGAAATATCTGAGAAACTAGGCGTCGGTATCGCAACTGTCTCGCGCGGTGCTAAAGTTATGCAAAGTCATGACGTCAGCGCCCTATTAGCGACACACAGACAAGACTCTTAATATAGTCAATCCACTATATACGACACCATATTATTTGAATTTCTCCTATTTTTAACTGACACATATTTGAACTATTTCGGACTTTGTTATGACCTCTCCTACATTACAGCATAGCCAACCTGCGGCGATTGATATTCCTAGCAAGCCACAGCGTATCAAGCTCACTCAAGATATTGATTTTTTTGCGCTATTTAAACGCATCGAAAGCACTTTTGATACCTGCTATTTACTCGAATCTTTAGGCGAAGACAGCCATATCTCACGTCATCATGCCATTGGTTTTGATCCAGTTATGACCATCGCAGCATTAGACTGCACTACCCTTGCGATTACTGATAACAAAACTACCCAAACCAGCCACTACCAAACTGAAAACCCATATCAGTTACTACGTCAGATTACCCCTCAGCATGTCATCGCTCGCGATCAAAGCGGTGGTCTGGTCGGCTATTTAGGCTATGACAGTGTGAATTTCTTTGAGCCCAGCCTAAATGCCAAGTCTAGCGACGACTTTGAACCATTTAAGTTTGGTGTGTATTTAGATGGCTTGACGCTCGATAAAATGACTGGTGAAATTTTCTACTTCTACTACCCAACCGCGCAGCAAGAAAATCGTATCGAACAGATCAAAGCCTTATTTGATATCGACATTCCAAGCTATGAGAAGCCTACGGTTGAGTTTTTGGGCGATGGTATGAGCCAAGAGGAACATGCCAAAGTAGTAATGAAGGTCAAAGAAGATATTGTCTCTGGGCGTATCTTTCAGTGTGAAGTAGGGTTCAAGTCTAAGTATCGTATCGCGGGCGATAAGATGCCAATTTATGAAAAACTGCGCGCCGTCAATCCTTCACCGCACATGTACTTTATGAAGTTTGCTCAGCAGTGCATCATCGGCGCCTCACCTGAACTGCTATTTCGCTTACGTCAAGGTGAGATGGAAACTTATCCACTCGCAGGTACAGCCAAACGCGGCGTCGATGTGATAGAAGACCGTAAGCTCGCCCGCGCATTGCTCAACGATGACAAAGAAATTGCCGAACACAATATGCTAGTCGATTTACATCGTAATGATATTGGCCGTGTGGCACGATTTGGCACCGTAAAAGTCCGTAGCTTGATGGATATCAAACGCTTCTCACACGTGCAGCATATCTCCTCTGAAATCGTCGGCATCTTACATCCCAATGAAGACATGTTTAGCGCGCTTGCCAGCAACTTCCCCGCCGGCACATTGTCTGGCGCACCAAAAGTTGAAGCCATCAAAGTCATCAATGAGCTAGAGCCCGATGGTCGCGGTGCTTATGGTGGTGCGCTTGGGTCATTCAATTTCAATGGTGATTGTATCTTTGCTATTCCTATTCGCAGCCTCTTTATCAGTGGCGAATCTGCATATGCACAAACCTGTGGCGGCAACGTTTACGACTCCAATCCTGCCGATGAATACTTGGAAATTCAGCGCAAGCTGTCTGCGATGAAAGTGGTATTAGACAGCTTTATGTAGCTGTCATTTGTACCAACCACAATTCGTAAATTGACCACTTTTTACCTAGCTATATTTTTACAAAAGAGTTTATGACCCATGAATGTTTTAATTATCGATAACTACGACTCGTTTACTTTCAATCTTTACCAATATATTGGTGAGATTTTGCAAACCATGGATGGTGATGAAGAAGCAAACGTCATCGTTAAACGCAACAATGAAATTACGCTGGCTGACGTGCAAGCGATGAATCTTGATCGCATCATTATCTCACCAGGCCCTGGTGCACCTGACGACCCCGCCTACTTCGGTATTTGTGCTGAAGTCATCGAAGTGATGGGCAAAACGACGCCGCTATTGGGTGTTTGCTTAGGCATGCAAGGCATCGCTCATGTGTTTGGTGGCGATGTGATACGTGCCAATGTACCGATGCATGGCAAAGTGTCATCAATTAGCCATGATGGTTCAGGTGTCTATCAAGGCCTGCCGCAAGAGATCGAAATCATGCGCTATCACTCATTAATGGTGAAAGCAGATACGTTACCAGATTGCTTAACCATCACCGCTGTAGTGACTAACGATGCCCATGTTGAGCATAGCTTGGCGGAGTCGGCGTTAGCAGGTGATGAAATTATGGGTCTTCAGCATAAAGACTATCCGATTCAAGGCGTACAGTTTCATCCGGAGTCTTTTGCTACTGAAGGTGCCAAGCGCTTGCTCAGTAACTTTTTGATGCAGGTATAAACCGGTCATATTAGGGTGATTATATTTATATCGATAACATTTCTAAGCGACCCCATAATATTTTCGTGATAGACTAAAATAACGAACAAACAAAAGACAGCCCTCAATCGGGTTGTCTTTTCTTATTTCAGTATTGTATTGCGTCAGACCATTCACAAAATTTGAGCAGTGAAGAAAGCGAGTTCAAACGCTACTTTTGGTAGGCTAAACGAGTTGGCACAGCTGACTGTATTTTTTGAGTTTGGTATATCGTCAGCACGCAATATCGATATAAGAAAACCTTATTAGCCATACGTTGGTATGGTTAACGAAGTTGCTACCCTAGCAGTTTTATAGTGATTAGATTGTAGTTACCCAAGAGGCTTGGACAGCCTATAACTTGTAAATCTTGCGACACTCAAATAAAAAAGAGAACGATATGGCGAACATGGATACAGCAGTGCCATCACCAAAATCATGGATAGGCATCATTCAAATTATCACGGCAGCTATTTGCTGGGGAACACTGGGTATATTTTCTACCTACCTTAATCAAATCGGCTTTAGTGGCTGGCAAGTGACCATACTACGGATTGTCACGGCCGCTTTTATTATATTGGCCATGCTCCCAAAATTATGGCCTGATCTGATTAAGCTGCGCCCAAAACACTGGTTAGGACTGGCACTTCAGTCACTAATAGGTGTGCTTAGCATGTCCATCTGCTATTTTTTTGCCGTCAGCTATGTTGGCGCAGGTCCTGCTGTCGCGCTGCTGTACACTGCACCAGTTTTCAGCTTATTATTTTCAGCCTTTTTGCTCAATGAGTCTATCACTCGCCAATCAGCTTTATTGGCACTCATGGCGGTATTTGGTGTCGGCTTGACGATGCTAGGCGAGCAAGCACAAGTCAACTGGGGTATTTTATTGGGCTTGTCAGCAGGCGTGTGCTACTCCTTATATGGCGTACTCGGCAAGCGTGCTATGCATTATGCTCACCCTGCTCCATTGGTATTTTTCACGTCCATCATCATCAGTGCAGGTGTGCTGCTGCTATTACCAGAGACTTATAATACTTATGAGCAACTATTTAGTCTGCCTCTGCTGACTTGGGGTTATGTCTTAGGGCTGTCTTTACTAGGAACCGTGGTGCCTTTTGGGTTGTACATGAAAGCGTTAGAGAAGCTCCCTGCCAGTCGCGCTTCAGTGTTTACGATTTTTGAGCCTCTGACAGCCATTGCCCTTGCCATACTATTACTACATCAATCACTATCTTTGATTCAGTATGTGGGTGTGGTGCTTATTTTACTAGCAGCTTTGTTTAATGCTGTGCTAAATGGTACTGCCACTCGTGTACCACGTTGGTTAAGGTTAAAAAAACGAAAAAAAGTTTAAACGCTCTGTGTAATTATTTAACATCGCCTGCTATCTACGCTTATAAAAAAAGCCCCAACCATGACATCATGATTGGGGCTTTTTTCGCTTGGAACGTCAGTCAATTGTCATAACGCTATGACTTTTCGATACGCTGTAAAAATGCCTGCGTACGAGGATGCACTGACAATTCAAACATCTGCTCAGGGCTGCCTTCTTCGACCACATGACCGTCTTCAATTAATACCACATGATCTGCAACATCACGAGCAAAATTGATTTCGTGTGTCACGACAACCATCGTCCAACCTTCAGAGGCAAGTTGCTTCATGGTACCTAAGACATCTTGAACCAATTCTGGATCAAGCGCAGAGGTCGGCTCATCGAACAATAGCAATGACGGCTCGATAGCGAGCGCACGAGCAATACCAATGCGCTGCTGCTGACCACCAGATAGCTGAAACGGATACAGATCCGCTTTGTCTGATAGACCAACTTTCTCCAGTAGCGCCAATGCCTGCGTACGAGCTTGTGCTTTGGTCTGACCCTGTACTACTGTAGGCCCAAGCATTAGGTTCTCAATAGCGGTCTTATGTGGAAACAAGTTATAAGACTGAAATACCATGCCAGACTTACGCTGTAGTGCTAGCAACGTTTTCTTTTTAGGCTTAGTAGCAAAGTCTACTGTCAAACTACCATCATCAAAAGCAATGACACCTTGATCAGGAATTTCTAGCGCATTGAGACAACGCAAAAACGTCGTCTTACCTGACCCTGATGGCCCTAATATCACCACCACTTTACCTTTATTGATAGTCAAGTCGATGCCTTTGAGCACCTGATTGCCACCAAAGGCTTTATGAATATTAGTGACTTTGATCATAAAAATTCCTGTTGTACTGGTCTCTATTTGCGACTATTTATTCTTAAATACTTGTTCTAAAGCGCTTGTATGACTAATGGCTATCTAGCTAATGGCTGTGTAGCTAAGAATTATTCAACTATCACTTATTTTGCCACGTAACGATCTAGCCTAGTTTCAAGCTTGCCTTGAATAAAGGTCAAGAACAGACAAATACCCCAATAAATAATCGCCGCCTCAGTATAAACCAGCATAAACTCATAGTTACGTGCTGTGATAATCTGAGCTTGTTTAAATAGCTCAGTCACCAATACAAGTGAGGCCAAAGAGGTGTCTTTTACCAAACTAATAAAAGTATTGGATAACGGTGGTACTGACACCCGAAGCGCTTGCGGCAAAATGACATGGCGGAAGGTCTGTAGATACGTCAAGCCAACCGTCGAGCCTGCTTCCCACTGCCCTTTTGGAATCGACAAAATAGAAGCACGCACCGTCTCCGATGCATAAGCGCCAATATTGAGCGAAAAGGCAATAATCGCTGAAGGAAAGGGATCGAGCTTTATACCAATACTTGGCAAACCATAGAAAATAATAAATAGCTGCACAAGCATCGGTGTACCGCGAATCGCCGACACATACACGCGCGCAAGCCGATAGATTACCTCATGGAACCAACTGGCACGCGGTACGATACGAATCAATGCTACTGTCAACGCAATGGCCATACCAATCGCAAATGAGATCAATGCTAGCGGTATCGAGTAATAGATACCACCTTTGAGCATCGGCCAAAATGATGAGATGACAATCTGCGCTCGATCAGGACTCATGAATGGCAATACTGCCAATAAGTCCGCGAACCATGATGCTGACATTACAGAAGCTGGCATGATAAAACCTGACATTATTTTTGTTGACTTATATCAGCACCAAAGAACTCTTCGCTAAGCTTGGTGAGCGTACCATCAGCGGTCAATTCTGCCATCGCGTCATTTAGTTTTGCTACGACTGCATCATCACCTTTAATCAACACCAAACCTGAACCACGCATCTCGCTAGCAGGAGCCGTCAGTTTAATCTCAAGATCTGCATCTGGGAATTTTTTGAGATAGTCCAATACAGCCAAGTTGTCATTCATCGTAAAGTCAGCACGGTCTTGCTTAACCAATTGAATTGCTTGCGCCATACCATCGACAGGAACGATTTCTGCCTCATAACGTTCTGCTAGCTCACCATAGTTACTGCTGAGTGATTGTGCGGTACGCAAACCCTTTAAGTTATCCCATGAGGTATAACGAGTTTCGTTAGTCGGTGCCAATACTACTGCACCTGACCAGCTATAAGGACTGGCTTTGTCATACTTAGCAAGACGTTCAGGCGTGGTCAAACTGACTTGGTTGGCCACCATATCGAAACGTCCTGAATCCAAACCTGCCAACATCGCGTCCCATTGGGTTTCTTTGAATTCAACGTCTACGCCTAGTTTATCCGCAACGGCACGTGTCACTTCGACATCATAACCTGTCAGTTTGCCACTCTCATCATGATACGTGAACGGAGGATAAGTGCCCTCTGTACCGACGTTGATGGTGCCGCCATTATTGATACGCTGTAGCAAATCAGATCCACCAGTCGCAGCGCTGTCAGTCGCAGTAGTATCGGCATCATTAGTAGTAGACTGACCACAAGCGGCAAGGAACATAGTGCTAGCGGCAAGGGCTAAAAGAGTACGACGTTTCATAAGACGTCCTTATAAGAGTGAATGAATAAAGTGAAAACACATACAACCAATAAATAGGGAAAAGCCGATATAAGAGACCAGTACAATGACTGCCCTGCAATATTCGGCTTTGGCTGCTCGATTTGAGGTTATTTCGCCTATTTTTCAATACTGTTTCTGGTTTATTTTTGAATTTTTAACGACTGTTCAATTATTATAGCGCATTCAGTCAATGAAAATTGCTGCTCATTAAATAGCAGCTTACAAACATAGTATCTCAATTTAGACATAAAAAACGTACAAAATCCGTGAGCATGCGAAAGGTAACACCTATAAATCACCTGAAAACTGGTAGCGATCGCCAGCATGCCACATTTTGACAAAGGTGACGACCTGACCAGCCGAATAGGTTTGGCGACACAATACAAGCGTTGGTGACTGTGGTAAGACTTGTAGAAAGTTAGCAATCTCATCAGGTGCGGCCAGCGCTCGGATGGTATAACTACCACGCTCCAGTGGGCTTTTAGCGATTAGATAATCACTGGTATTGACCACACTAAAATCTTGCTCAATGAACGCTGGTACTTTGTTCGCATCCACCCAACGCTCTTCAAACTGTATCGGCTGACCATCCGCAAAGTGAATGATTTTTACTTCATATAGAACGGATGCTTCGCTACTACCATCCTTGCCAAGACCGCCATCAACCTTATTAATACCAAAATCACGCCGTAGTTCATCATCGAGCATGTCGGCCGTAATAGCACGCTTACTCACAACCTCTGCTCGATAGTCGCGATTGGCTGACTTCAAGTCCTGTGCGATATTGCGCACTTCAACAAACGTATGGTTGAACTGCTGCTGCGCGACAAACGTCCCTGACCCTTGCCGACGCTCTAATACCCGCTCCTCGCTCAACTCTTTTAAGGCGCGATTCACCGTCATCCGTGACACACCAAACTCTTCAGCCAGTGCCATTTCTGTCGAAATCGCGTTACCTGCTTGCCATTTACCAGAGTGAATATTGTCTAATATGGCATTTTTTATACGTTGATACGCCGGAATCGTCTTTGTCATGTCCGTTTTTAACCGTCAATTTTTCTAATAAAAGTAGCCACATAATATCACGAGACCGCCATGCAAGCCTTAGTCAATATGTCTAAGCGTTTAGTCTTGATCGAGTTAATAACAAAAATAATGCGGCTATCCATAAAAAATCCTTGCATGAAAAAATAAACTTTGATAATTTGTATATACAACTTTACGGCAGTATCGATAATCTAGCCAGTTTAGCAAGCAGTTGAGTGCACTCTTAGACTGATTGTAAACCACCCACTTTAATTGCCCAATCGACTTAAAAGATTTCACAAGGATTTGACCATGACTACTGATAACAATAGCAACAAACCTACTCGACGCGATGAGAGCCGTAATATCTCTGCGCCTACTGGCTCTACGCTACATTGCAAAAGCTGGCTGACCGAAGCCCCTTATCGCATGCTGCAAAACAACCTGCATCCTGATGTGGCGGAAAACCCAAAAAGCCTAGTCGTCTATGGTGGTATCGGACGCGCAGCACGCAACTGGGAAAGCTACGATCAAATCCTAGAGTCGCTAAAAGAATTAGAAGATGATGAGACGTTATTGGTGCAATCTGGTAAACCAGTAGGCGTGTTTCAAACGCATGAAAATGCACCGCGCGTCTTGATTGCCAATTCCAACCTAGTACCGCGCTGGGCAACGTGGGGGCACTTCAACGAGTTAGATCGCAAAGACTTAATGATGTATGGCCAAATGACCGCCGGTAGCTGGATTTATATCGGTACGCAAGGCATCGTCCAAGGTACTTACGAGACTTTTGTAGAAGCAGGTCGTCAGCATTATGACGGTAGCTGGGCAGGCCGTTGGATTCTGACCGCTGGTCTTGGCGGTATGGGCGGTGCGCAGCCACTAGCCGCGACCTTTGCAGGGGCAACTTCACTAAACATCGAGTGTCAGCAGTCTAGTATCGATTTCCGCTTGCGTACGGGTTATGTCGACAAGCAAGCAGATAACCTCGACCATGCTTACGAGTTAATCAAACAACATACCGATGCGGGTGAAGCCATCTCTATCGCCCTACTTGGCAATGCCGCAGATATCCTGCCTGAGATGGTCAAGCGTGCTAATGCTGGTGGCATGAAGCCTGATTTGGTCACCGATCAAACCTCGGCGCATGATTTGATTAATGGCTATCTACCAAGCGGCTGGACAGTAGAAGAATGGAAAGCTGCACAAGAAGATTCAGAGCAACATGCAGCACTCACCAAAGCAGCTGCTAAATCTTGTGCTATACACGTACAAGCAATTTTGGATCTGCAATCGATGGACATTCCAGCGACCGATTACGGTAATAACATCCGTCAGGTCGCCTTTGATGAAGGCGTTAAAGATGCCTTTAACTTCCCAGGTTTTGTCCCTGCTTATATTCGTCCACTGTTTTGCCAAGGTAAAGGCCCATTCCGCTGGGTAGCACTGTCAGGTGATCCAGAAGATATCTATAAAACTGATCAAAAAATTAAAGAGCTATTCCCTGAAAACAAACATATTCATCGCTGGTTAGATATGGCAAAAGAGCGCATTCAATTCCAAGGCTTGCCTGCTCGTATCTGCTGGCTAGGTCTTGGTGAGCGTGACAAAGCAGGCTTGGCGTTTAATGAAATGGTCAAAAACGGCGAGCTAAAAGGCCCTATCGTTATTGGTCGCGACCATTTAGATACAGGCTCTGTTGCCAGTCCAAACCGCGAAACAGAAAGTATGAAAGATGGCTCAGACGCCGTATCTGATTGGGCATTATTGAACGGTATGCTTAACGTGGCAGGCGGTGCGACCTGGGTATCACTACATCATGGCGGCGGTGTGGGCATGGGCTACTCACAGCACTCAGGTATGGTCATCGTCGCAGACGGTACGGACGCTGCAGCCAAACGCTTGTCACGAGTACTGGTCAATGACTGCGGCTCAGGCGTTATGCGCCATGCCGATGCAGGTTATGAACTAGCGATTAAAACAGCGAAAGATTATGGTCTAAATCTGCCAATGATCAAATAGTTTGCCCCTTGTCCTTATACGCTGTAACTGGGTATAAGGATATTTTCGGCGTTTTATCAAGGAGGATAATATGATTGAGCAAAATACAACATCTGATCTGCACGATGAAAATCCAACGACATCATCAAAAAAACTGCTATCAACCCCTATTGCTTTAATACAGCTTATCGTATTCAGTGCCATCGGTTTGGTGATGTTTTTCGTACCATTTACCATTGGTGAAAAAAGCACGATTTTGTTCGATCATGGCGCGACCTATCTAGTGACTCAGCAGCATACCTTGTCCGTGACATTACTGTTTCTACTCATGCTCTATGGAGTGAGTAAACCATTTATCGATGGCTCATGGCGTAAAAATATAACCCATATGATTATGACTGCTTTTAAAATCATGGGTCTTATATTGGCAGTGATGTATGTGGCTGACGTAGCGCCTGCCTTTATGATGGAAAAGGACATGCTGCCGTTTTTGTTTGAAAAATTGGCCTTACCAGTCGGTATGATTGTACCGATTGGGGCGTTAATATTGGCATTCTTGGTTGGTTTTGGCTTACTAGAAATGGTTGGTGTGCTCATGCAGCCGATTATGAAACCTATTTGGAAAACCCCAGGTTCATCAGCGATTGATGCTGTGGCTTCCTTTGTCGGTAGCTACTCCATTGGCTTACTCATCACCAATCGTGTGTATTTACAAAAGCAATATTCAGCGCGTGAAGCCATTATCATTGCGACTGGGTTTTCAACCGTGTCAGCGGCATTCATGGTGATTGTTGCCAAAACACTTGGTCTGATGGAGTTTTGGAATGTGTTCTTTTGGTCTACGCTAGTAATTACCTTTATTGTCACTGCGATTACCGCTCGTATTCCGCCTATCAGTCTCTTTGATGATAGCGTTGAACGTCCAGCTTTAGACCATAAACGTGGTACACGGCTAGCAGCTGCGTTTGATTTAGGCTTATCCACTTCGCGCCGTGCCACTGACCTCAAACAAATCTTATGGTCTAACTTTCGTGACGGTCTAACGATGGCCGCCGCTATCGTGCCGTCTATCATCGCTGTCGGCTTAACAGGATTGCTATTAGCAAAATATACGCCCGTGTTCGATGCGTTGGGCTTGCTTCTTTATCCCTTTACATGGCTTGGCGGCCTACCGGAACCGCTCGTCGCTGCCAAAGGAATGTCAGCGGGATTGGCTGAGATGTTCTTGCCAGCATTACTACTGAGTGAGGCAGACATATTGACACGCTATGTGGCAGGGGTCATTTCCATTAGCAGTGTGCTGTTCTTCTCAGCCATGATTCCGTGTGTGCTTGCGACCGAGATTCCTGTCTCTGTTGGCAAAATGGTCATCATTTGGTTCGAGCGCGTGATACTCAGTATTTTATTGGCTGCGGCATTCGGACAACTGGCCATGTACTTCAACTGGATTGGCTAAAAAATTCAAACCCGATAATAGCTATTGCGTTGATTAAAAAACACTTCAACCATTTAATTTTAATAAAGACACGAAACAAAAATAATATCACCCATATGGCTTACAACCCTAGGATTACCCCTATGAACGACATCAAACAACTAACCCTACACCCTCGCCAGCTTAGCTTTAAGATACTACGTGATATCTATGAGCAGCCTCTCATATTGACATTACCAGAGAGCGCTTATAAGGCAATAGATGCCTCGCATGAAGATGTACGAACCATCATTGCACGCGACAAAAGCGCTTATGGTATTAATACTGGTTTTGGCCTATTGGCAAAGACGCGTATCAGTGACGACCAACTTGAGCTACTTCAGCGCAACTTGATCGTTTCTCATTCGGTAGGCACTGGTGAAGCTCTTCCTGCAGGCGTAGTACGACTGATTATGGTGATGAAAGTCGCCAGTTTGGCGCAAGGTGTCTCTGGTGTGCGCCGCGAGGTGGTTGATAGTTTACTTGGCTTAATCAACAATCAAATCACGCCAAATATTCCAGCCAAAGGGTCGGTCGGCGCATCTGGTGACCTAGCCCCTTTGTCACACATGACACTTGCGATGATGGGCGAAGGAGATGTGTTTGTTGCGGGTAAAAAAGTGCCTGCCGCTGATGCCCTAGCCCAGCATGGACTTGAGCCTATTACTCTTGCAGCCAAAGAAGGCCTTGCACTTATCAACGGTACGCAGGTATCAACCGCGCTAGCTTTACGGGGTTATTTCTTAGCGCGTGATTTACTTGAGACTGCGACCATCGTTGGCTCGATGTCGATTGATGCTGCCAAAGGCTCCGATTCACCGTTTGATGCGCGTATTCACGAAGTACGTGGCCATCATGGTCAAATCGAAATCGCCAAAGCACACCGTCAATTAATCAAAGGCAGTGCTATTCGTGCCTCACATGACGGCGAGCAAGACGATAGAGTGCAAGATCCTTACTGCTTACGCTGTCAGCCGCAAGTCATGGGAGCCTGTCTCGATATCATCAACCAAGCAGGTAAAACGCTATTGATCGAATCTAATGCGGTAACTGACAACCCACTTATCTTTAATAACGAAGATGGCCCTGTCGCCATATCAGGTGGTAACTTCCATGCTGAGCCAGTCGCTTTTGCCGCTGATATTTTAGCCTTGGCAATCGCAGAGATTGGCTCTATGTCTGAGCGCCGTGTGGCCTTGCTGATCGATGCAACGCTATCAGGTGGTCTGCCGCCATTCCTAGTGGATAATGCTGGGGTAAACTCAGGATTTATGATTGCGCATGTAACCGCCGCAGCACTAGCCTCAGAAAATAAATCTATCGCCCATCCTGGTAGTGTCGATAGCATTCCGACCTCGGCTAACCAAGAAGACCATGTGTCTATGGCAACCTATTGCGCTCGCCGTCTTTATGAGATGGCGCAAAACACCGCGACCATCATCGGCATTGAGCTATTGGCTGCTGGTCAAGGTATCGATTTCCATCGTGGACTAGACACCTCAGAGCCGTTGACTGTGGCGCATCGAAAACTACGTGAGAAAGTGACTTTCTATGATAAAGATCGCTACCTCGCCCCTGATATTGAAGCAGCTAAGCAGTTGGTATTAAACGGCACGCTTTCTGAACATTGGCAGTCACTACGCAGCGATTGGTATGAGTCTAAATAAATATTAATGGGCGGAGAACAGCGATGACAATAGCGAGAACAACAGCAACGACTACCACACCCATTAGCCATACACCTGCTGATATGACCCAATGGACAGGACGTGCAGAGCCATTTGAGACTGCGCGTGCCCGCTATTGGTATCAGCTTGCTCAGCCTTACGAGGATCAAAATATTGGGCTAATTGGCTTTGCATGTGATCAAGGCGTCAGACGCAATCAGGGTCGCGTAGGTGCCAGAGCTGCCCCGCCATTGATTCGTCGAGCTTTTGCTACGCTGCCAGTCATCGCTGATTTACAACAACGTTTTGATGGTCAATTATCAACCTTATTGGGTGATGCTGGCGACATTCATTGTGATGATAATGATGGCTTTGCCGAGAGCGCCCTTGAGCAAGCTCAGATCAAGTATGCTGAAGAAGTCAGCACTATCGTCAAACAAGGTGGACTACCCATCGGGCTTGGCGGTGGTCATGCCATTGCTTATGGTAGCTTTTTAGGATTATGGCAGGCCTTAGAAAAGGCAAACGATACAACTATCAGCACAAACACAGCACCTACTATCGGGATTATTAATTTTGATGCTCATCTTGATATTCGTCAGTCTGACGTAGCAACCTCTGGTACACCTTTTCGCCAAATTGCTGAGCATCTTGATGCACATGGTCAGCCTTTTCATTACTGCTGTATCGGTGTCAGTCGATTCTCGAATACCGCGGCGCTTTTTGATCGTGCCGAGCAATTGGGCGTACAGGTCATTAGTGATGAAGACTGTCATTATCAGCCTTGGGATACACTTGCTGAGCGGGTCAAAAGCTTTGTAGATCAGGTCGATATAGTGTATCTGACCATCGATATGGACTGCTTACCTGCCAGTGTCGTTCCAGGTGTGAGCGCACCTGCCGCTTACGGTATTGAGCTGGGTTTCGTTGAGCGTATGGTCAAAACCATCATGGCATCAGGCAAAGTAAAAATGGCAGACATTGCTGAGATCAATCCTACCTTTGATATTGACAGTCGTAGCTGTAAAGTCGCTGCTCGCTTACTGGCCACTATTGTAGAGCAGCACTTACTTAGCGCTTAGATCTTGCCAACAAAGATCATCGACTTCACAAAAATCAGGAGCATATTATGAATGAATCAAAGAACTCCGTATTGAAAAACCCTACAGAACAGACGCTAGACGAGTCTACTATGACATCATTTGATCATATTATTATCAATGCCAATCTTGCGACTTTTTCAGCGCAGCATGGTTTTAATGTCAATAAAGGTGATGCTACAAATGAGCACGCTGATAGCATCCCATACGGTCAGCTACTTCACGCGGCTATCGGTATTAAAAACGGTAAAATTGCTTGGGTTGGCACACACGATCAAATCACTGCTCATTTGCCTAAATATCCAGACCATCAAATCACAGATGTGGATAGAAAATGGATAACCCCAGGGCTTATTGACTGTCATACGCATATCGTCTATGGCGGCAACCGTAGCAATGAGTTCGAAGCGCGTTTGCAAGGCGCTAGCTATCAAGACATTGCAGCACAAGGCGGCGGTATTGTCGCGACGGTCAGTGCTACCCGCGCCGCCAGTATTGAATCGCTATTTGCACAAAGTGAAAAGCGCTTACTCGCGCTTATGAAAGAAGGCGTCACCAGTATCGAAATCAAGTCTGGTTATGGCTTGGAGTTAGACACGGAGCGCAAAATGCTCACGGTCGCTCGTCAGTTAGGAGACAAATACGACATTCATGTGAGCACAACTTACCTAGCGGCGCACGCCCTACCTACTGAGTACAAAGACCGTGCGGACGACTATATTGAGCAAGTTTGCGAGTGGCTGCCAATTCTGTATGCAGAAGGTTTAGTCGATGCGGTCGACGGTTTCTGTGAAAACATCGCCTTTAGCACAGAACAAATCAGACGAGTGTTTGAAGTAGCTCGCTCATTGGATCTACCAGTCAAACTGCACTCTGAGCAGCTGTCTGATATAGGCGGTAGTTCCTTAGTTGCTGAATATAAAGGGCTATCGAGCGACCATCTAGAGCACTTGTCAGAAGAAGACATCAAAAAAATGGCGGCTAGCAATACCGTTGCCGTGATATTGCCAGGGGCATTTTATACGCTACGTGACACTAAGTTGCCGCCGATTGAGGCTTTGCGCAAACACCAAGTTCCTATGGCTATTTCAACCGACTGTAATCCTGGCACTTCACCGTTAACGTCGCTGTTGTTGACCATGAACATGGGCTGTACGTTGTTTTACCTGACGCCCGAAGAAGTACTAGCAGGCGCGACCGTCCATGCAGCTCAAGCTTTAGGACTACCGAATAAAGGTAAAATAGAAGTGGGCTGTGATGCTGATTTGGCACTATGGGATATCGCCCGTCCTGCTGACTTGGCCTATCAGATGGGGTTAAATCCTATCCAATGCATCATGGTTCAAGGTAAATGGCGCGAGACAATATAATCAACCTACCTTGTAATCAACCTACCTTTATTTATCGCCATCAAAAAAGCAACTAGCTGATATGTTCAGCTAATGGCTTTGGTTTGGTCTGTTTGAACGTTGCTATTACAGTTACTATTAACGTTGTTATTAACATTGCTACTAGCGCTTATATTTGTTGGCAAACGTCTCACCTGTATTAGCGTCGATGTTAATACCGACGACCTCATCACCTTTTAATAAATCCACTTTGTAATATAAAGGATGATCACTGTAATCACGGTCTGCTTCAAACTCAACTTCTAATGTCATACCGCCTATTTTCTTCTCAGCGATCCCTATCGCACTCATGACATTTACTTTCACACGGCGCTGTACGTTGTAATCGTTAATATCATCACGACCTAACCGTTCAGTATCAGTGCTGACAACTTCCCCCGTAATAGCATCAACGATCACTTCATAGCTATCGCTAGCCGTGCTAAATTCTATTTCGTATACACCGTTTTCTGTATCATCGTCGTCCTCATCATAATCAGCGCTGATGAGCATACCTGATGCATTTTTGGTTGCGATAGTGATCGCTTGCTTTAAGCCAACCTTGTTACCTTTTGCTGCTTTTACTTCGGTAGATAGATTTGTTTGAGCGGCTATGGCAGTCGTGCTCATGACACCTGCGGTTAATGCGACTGCTAGGCCTGCACCTAAAGTGGTCAACTGCATCTTTTTAGACAGCTTTCCCATGATATTATCTCCTTCACTGATGACTTACTTTTTTAGCCAAGCGCTTACTCTTCATTATCAATAAACGTTGGCTTCGTTATTCGTAGGTACATGTTAGCGAGGTTTTCTACTCACTGTAGGATGAAAAAGTATCAAAGTGTAATTACTTTGTTTGGACACTCAATCTAAATACATCACCTATAGAAACGTTCATTTTCGAGTAGCCATTGCTATTATTTCGATAAAAAAATACTGCGTTTGTCTCAAGAGGACAAACACAGTATTGGTTATTGCAATGATTAGATGAGGCTATGAGTTATATAGTAGCGCCTTAGTTTAAAATACCAAAAGCGACCAACGCATCAGCCACACGTTTGAAACCAACCATATTGGCACCAGCCATATAATCGACATAACCATTGTCAGTTTGACCATATTGTTCTGAAGCGTTCGCAGCACTGTCGTGGATATCTTTCATAATACCTTTTAGACGCTCATCGACTTGCTCAAAGGTTTGATATTGACGGACAGAGTTTTGCGACATTTCAAGCGCAGATACTGCTACCCCGCCAGCATTAGCAGCTTTACCAGGTGCATAATGGACACGGTGCAAACGGATATGATCAATCGCTTCAGCAGTGAGCGGCATATTAGCGCCTTCAACCACGTACTTCACACCATTTTCGACGAACAGTTTGGCATCAGCTTCATTGACTTCGTTTTGAGTGGCGCATGGAATCGCAATATCAGCCTTAAACTGCCATGGTTTTTGTTTAGCAAGCCACTCTCCACCATAGACTTCAACATACTCTGCCAATGGTTTATTATGCTGTTTTTGCTTTTTGAGCCAATCAATTTTTTCTTGATTAAGGCCATTTTTATCATGCAAAGTCCCTTGTGAATCAGAGACCGTTATTGCCATACCACCAAGTGCATTCACTTTTTCGGCAGCATGTAATGAGACATTACCTGCCCCTGATATCAGCACCTTTTTACCTTTGAGCGTGTCATTTTGGGCGAGAAGCATATTTTCTAAGAAATAAACTGCACCATAGCCAGTCGCTTCTGTACGCATCAAGCTACCACCGAAGCCCACGCCTTTACCAGTGATAACACCTGTTGATTCACGTGTTAAATTCTTATACATCGCAAACATGTAGCTGACTTCTCGACCACCAACGCCGATGTCACCGGCAGGCACATCCATGTCTTTGCTCACATAATGATGTAGCTCACGCATGAAAGCGTAGCAAAAACGGCGAATCTCACTGTCCGTTTTACCTTTAGGATCAAAATCTGACCCGCCTTTACCGCCACCAATCGGCAAGCCAGTTAGGGCATTTTTAAAAATCTGTTCAAAGCCTAAGAACTTTAATACGGACTGATTAACTGTAGGATGGAATCTAAGACCCCCTTTATAAGGGCCTAAAGCATTACAGAACTGCACACGCCAGCCACGATTGACTTGCACGTCGCCTTTATCATCTTCCCAGTTGACACGAAAACCAAATACCCGATCAGGCTCCACCAAACGCTCAAATACTTTCAATGCACTATATTCAGGATGAGCATCATATAAAGGTTTAATCGTAATCGCCACCTCTTTTACTGCTTGAATAAACTCTGGCTGATGCGCATAACGTGCTTCGATTTTTTCGATGGCCTGACTGATACTCATACATCTCTTCCTTAGGATAAAACTGGGGATCATATTTACTTACGTCAATGTCGCTTGATATCACAACGGATAATGAGATTGCGAACGTTGATGTAAAACTGAAATCGTCCCTACAACACGTTAGCGTTTGTAGAGACAGATGGGATTAAAAAAGCTGACTGAATTCATATATCTATAGAGAATAGATAAGTGTCGACATTTTTCACCTTATAACTATATACCATCTTTAAGACTTATAAGTCTAGTAAATATCTCTATCATAGAAACATATAATCAATTTTTGTTAGCTAAATCTAAGCTGCACTGTTTAGCAGAATTTTTAGACATCGATTAATAGCTATACAGATAGTATTTCTGATCAAAAAAATATAAATAATTAGGCCAACTCGTTCATTATTTCCTTACTAGAAGTAATGGATTTCTGTCAAATTCCTTTAAAAACCAAGGATCAAAGGCAAATATTCGATGATAAACGGCAAAAAATTCCAAAAATGTCGTTTTTTATTGAGCAAATGTATATCAATATCATTAGTAAGGAGTTAGAATACCTTTCTTAAAGCAAGGATATAGTTAACCAGTTTTTTTACTTAAACAATCCACCACTGATCATAGAGAAAGCGATATGCGTACAGACTCATTTCAACAGATATTGGAAGACTTAAACAGCTCATCAGCAGATGTTGAAGCATCTGCCCTAATCTCTAACGATGGTCTGATGATTGCTTCAGCTCTACCAACTGGCGTCGATGAAGATCGTGTGGGTGCTATGTCAGCAGCATTATTATCGTTGGGTGATCGTGCAGGTCGTGAGTTGGCGCGTGGTAGTATCGATCGTATTATGATTCAGGGCGAAAAAGGCTACGTTATTATGACGTCATCGGGAGATGAGGCAGTGCTCACTATTATGGCAAAACCCAATGCCAAGCTTGGTTTGATATTTTTAGATATCAAACGTGCCTCAGAAGCCCTTGCAAAGCTCATTTGATTGGCGACTGCTTATCGAATTTATTAGCTTTTTTATTACTATAAACATAGTCGGTTCAATATAATTTGGATGCAAGGAAGTCGAGTGAAAGTACTACAAGTAGTAGACTAAGCAAGGCTGACACCGTATCCAATTTATGCAGGATTGACTACATAACGACCAATGAAGGAGATGACCATGGGTTCTCCAATCCCTGATGCACACAAGCCTGATATGCCTGCCGAACAGATTACCCTGACTTACCATGATGGCACGTCACGTACTGTCTATGACACGGGTATCGAACGTCCTTATCCAGATGGCAAATTGATTGTATCGCGTACCGATTTGGATGGCATACTGACACACGTCAACGATGCTTTTGTTGAGATTAGCGGTTACCATGTCGATGAATTGATTGGCCAACAGCATTATATTTTGCGCCATCCTGACATGCCAAAAGCGGCTTATAAAGACCTGTGGGACACTGCTGAGTCTGGAAAAAAATGGCATGGCTACGTCAAAAACTTATGCAAAGATGGTAGTCATTATTGGGTCTATGCAACCGTCGTACCTAACGTTCGTCACGGCGAAACTGTAGGCTATACATCCGTACGACGCAAGCCATCACGCAGCAAAATCGAAGCGGCAATGGTGCAATATGCCCAAATGAAACAAAATGAGGAAGGCTAAATCATGACGACACACAATATGTTAATCGCCCCAGATTTTTCGCCTGAGCGTTTTGCAGGCTGGCACATGTTTAATACGTTGATTCAAAAACGTGCCAACTTAAATATGCACTTAAACATCCCTGCATCACATGCTGAGCAAGAGCAAGTCATCAATGCTGGTGACATTCAGGTCATTTACGCCAACCCTTTTGATGCCGCAACCCTAATCCGTGAGCAAGGCTACCGAGCCGTCGCTCGTCCTATCGGCAAGTCTGATGAGATGGTCATTGCGGCAGCAGCCAATAGCGATATCACTCGTTTAGAAGACATTCATGCTGGTGCGACTGTCGCCATGGCAGACAACCGAGATGTCAAACTGATTGGCTTGCGTTTGCTAGAAGCCGTTGATATCGAAGAATCTGATCTGACATGGGATGTCACTGAAACCTATCAGGCAGCTGCCCGTAAAGTCATTAAGGGTGAGGCCCAAGCCGCGTTCTTTTTGGCAGAGATTTTTCATAGCTTTTCGCGGTTGACCAAGACCCAGCTCTCCGTACTTATCGAAAGTGACTTGGCTGACATCAGCCACGTGCTACTTATCAAAGACGGATTCCCTGATGCACAAATCTTTATAGAAGCCATTCTCAATCTGCATAACGATGATGATGGTCAAGAAGCCTTGGCCGAACTTGGTATGCCTCAAGGGTTTGAAGCGATGAATGAAGAAGATGCCGAATTTATGATAGATTTGATGCAGACATTGCTAGACTAATAGTTGGGCTAATTACTGGGCTACATACGCAATAGAAAACAGGTAAGAGCACTACAAGTAAGAGCACTATAAACAGTAGACTGAACGGGCCTGACAATCTATCTGGTTTATATGGAATTGACTGTAGTGAATTCAAATAATTTCGATATAAGGAAACCGAGTGTAAGTGATACTTTAGTATGCTTAGCGAGGATGACAATGTAGCGGATTTATATGAATTTGACTATATAGCGACCATGACTCAAAGGACACTGGTATGTCTGATTCAGATCTTATTAAAGAAAACGAGATGGAAGCGCGGCGAGTATTCCGCTTATACTCGCGCAAAGTGTTTTTGGCACCCAACAACCGTCACTTTCATGAACAACGCATCAATGCGGCGCTACTATTGACCGAGAGAGAGCCGCTGCAAGGTGCTGTTGCAGACTTCTTTTATGGCTGCTGGTATGACATTCCTTATGATGTGAATAACTTGTTCATTCGTGTCAAAGATCGCCTGTATCCTCATATTCAACAAGGGTTTCGCGACTGTATCGACAAAAAAACATATATTCAACGCAATAGTATGCTTGCGACCCGCTGGAGTGTATTGATATCGCCGTCTCTCAATGAGCAAAATCAGCGGTTGCGTATCAGTAGCGATGATGCCAAGGAAATCTCCAAAGAAATCACAGCCGAGCTAATGCAAGCACGTACTAATGAGGATTGGGGTACGATTGAGCAAGTCGAAAACGAGTTCTTTGCACACTGTATCGCTCGCAATGATCGCCTTGCTTTCTCATTAGTGTGGTTTCGCTTGGGCAAAAGCGACTGGCAATTCGATGCGCGTTGGAACAACTGTCAGCAGCACCTTGATCAAACTATAGTCAAATCCATATAAATTTGCTACATCGTCATCCTCGCTAAGCATACTAATGTATAACTTACACTCGGTTTCCTTGTCTCAAAACTATTTGAATTCAACTATATGAAAACCTAATTTATCGCCACTCTATAACCTTCATCATAATGGTAGCTGCTATGTCTTCTTATTTAAATGCTGATAAAACGTATCTGACTCTAACCCCAGCCGGTATTTTTGAGGCATTTTCACAAGGTGAGCCCACTGAGGAGCAGCTATCACTACAAGACTTGTTATCCTATGCGCAGACGTTACTCGCTGCCGACTGGCTTGAACGCTACTCTGATGAATGGCTGCAAAATTTCATAGAACAAGGTTGGATTGAGAAACTGTCTCTTCTGTTACCAGCGCCCAACCTGCCACTCGATCAGTTTTTACCTTATGTGGTTGCCAGCTTATCGGGCAAACGCCGTGCTGCTATTGGCTCTGACGAAGGGTTTTGCTTGGCACGTATTGGCTACAGTCAAGAAGAAGCGGATATGCTCAGTGTCGCGGCAGCTGATTTTTCAGGGTTTATGCTACGACAAAAGCAACGTGGATGGGCCGTAGAAAGCCAAGCGATCTCTTTCTTTCAGCAGGTCGATCTGCTCATTCCTGAGACCAGTTTTGTATTCTTATGGATTGATGGTTCAGGCTATGTGCTCATTATCGATGGCGAACCTCTGACCAATAGTCGCGCCTTTGTAGAGCTGGTATGGGCACTCAAAACCTCTGGATTGAGATTTCTTAACTAAGGAGGTTTCCTAACTAGGGAAATTTCTTAACTAGAGCGCGTCCTCATATTTAGCGCATCCTACATTACCTATGTTTTCTACTCTTATTCTAGAACTGCTATTTCGTAATGCTCACATAGTAATAAAAATATACTGAGAACACATTCACGACCTCTGCTCCGGAGTAATCTTATACAAAACGTGCTCAGCGAGTGGATGATTAGAATCAAGCATTGGATGATAAAAGTTTTGTTGTGTATTTATCATACCAATGCGCTGCATGATAAGTTGCGAGTGCTCGTTAATCACTGCAGTAAAGGCAACAACTTCATCGAGTGCTAATGTGTCAAATGCAAAATTTAATGAAGCCCGTGCCGCCTCCGTTGCATAACCTTGTCCCCAATAATCTTTGTGTAATCGCCAAGCAATCTCAACAGCAGGCGCAAATGACATATCAGCATGCGCTTGATTTAAGCCAACCATACCGATAAAGGTATCTGTCTCTTTTAGACTGACCACCCAAAACCCCCAACCTTTATCTTTAATAAGCTGCGAGCATTTATTGGCTATCACATCACTCAACTTTGGCGATAACGGCTTGGGAAAGTACTTCATTACTTCAAGATCGGCATTCATTTCAGCGAATATCGCAAAATCACTTGTTCGCCATTGTCTAAGGTACAGCCGTTCTGTTTCTATCATGTTGGTGGTTGGGCTCTCTCATCAGGGCGTATTGAATATTCACATAGAGGCGATATAGCCAAGCCAGAATAAAAGTAGTACATACAGTCATCATGTTCTACTGACCCTACTAGTTCTACTGGCCCTACTAATATAGTATCGTGTGTCCATTTTATTCAGGATTAACCACATCTTTTCATGAGGCTGTCGTGATGCTTAAGCTTTTGTGATAGCTCAAGCTTTTGTAATAATGCTCTCTTCATCAAAGCGTGATTTTGGCAACTCAGCGTTAAAGTCATCCTGACTACGATAGCCAAGCGATACGACCGCAACAGCCGTATAGCCTTTGCTACGTAAATCAAACTCTTCATCAAGTGCTTTCAAATCCGCCCCTTCCATCGGCACAGCATCAATACCTAAAGTCGCAGCTCCGAGTAGCAAAGCGCCCATATTGAGATATAGCTGCTCTATCAACCAGTGTGGCTCGTCTTTTTGCTCATAACGGCGAATATCCAAAAACATCTTACGCACTTGGTGCATCTGCTCTTTAAATTTTGGTTCCGCAAAACGGCCATCAGCGTCTTCTTTGTCTAGTATTTCATTCAAAAACTCGTCATCAGCACAGACACGACTACAGAATACGATGACATGTGAGGCATCTTTTACTTTTGCCGTATTAAATTCATACATGCCATCCGTGCCTTTAGCGATTCGAGCTTTACCAGCTTCATCATCAGCAATCACAAAATGCCAAGGTTGGATATTAGTGCTCGAAGGACTGAGACGCAAGATATCTTTTAGACTCTGAAAATCTTCTGCTGAGATTGTTTTGTTGGTATCAAATGCTTTTGTGCTGTAACGCCAGTTCATCGCTTCAGTAATATTTTTCATTTGTGCATCCTGTATGGAATATTAAGTTTTTATTATTTATTAAAGACTTGGTGTTAGCATGGGTTATAAGTCACGACTACCCATGTCGGCAAAGCTACTGTAGAGAAAAACCCATTTCATGGCCATGACAGATTGGTTAAATATTCATACGTTTTGTTATCAGAGGTTGATTTTTGACTGCCTTATCGCAAAAAAGCAGCTATGAATAATAGCAATCCAGTGAGCAAACGAGTCACTCAGAGCGCATTGTATTCACCTGATTATGCTTTGAATGTTCATTAACGCTTGATATTTAAAGCATGATTATTACTAAGGCTTCTTGGTCGACAACTATCTCTAAGCAGACACATTTAGATGAGATATATGAGCAATTAGAAGCCTTAAATAAAATACAAATAACAATCCCTGCGAGGAAATATGAGCACATCAGAAAAACCACTCCGAATAGACATCGTCTCAGACGTCGTCTGCCCTTGGTGCGTCATTGGCTATCGTCAATTGGCAGCAGCACTTGAGCAAACCAACACGGCCCACACTATCCATTGGCACCCGTTTGAGCTAAACCCAAACATGCCAAGCGAGGGTCAAAACCTACGTGAGCACATCATCGAAAAGTATGGCTCTACCAAGCAAGAGTCAGATGCCAGCCGAGTCAGAATGACTGAAGCTGGACAGGAAGTTGGCTTTGAGTTTAATTTCAATGATGACACGCGCATGCACAACACCTTTGATTTACATCAGCTGCTACATTTCGCTGATCAGAAAGGAAGCATGCATGAGTTAAAACAAGCATTGTTTGCCGCGCATTTCACCAACAACAGAGATATTTCAGATATCAACGTGCTTGCTGATATTGCAGCAGAGACTGGACTTGATCGTAGTGAAGCGCTAGCAATATTAGAGGGTCAGCTCTTTGCGAAAGAAGTGCGAACAGAAGAGCAGCATTGGCAACAACAAGGCATTCAAAGTGTACCGGCAATCATTTTTAATGAGCGTCATCTTGTTAGCGGTGCTCAAGGAGTCGAAAACTACGTCAGTATATTAGAGCAATTGGCTGATATGACTGAGTAAACGGGTCTGTAACCATACATATAAAATGATGATGTTATAAACATTAAAAAAGGCCGCTTCGAAATCGAAGCGGCCTTTTTATTTTTAATAACCGTATTTTCAGAGCAAAATCTAACGTTACTGTCAGATACTGCTCTTGCACAATATTTTTTAGAAATGTATCACTGTACGAATACTCTCACCTTTATGCATCAAGTCAAACGCTTCGTTGATGTCTTCTAATGGCATGGTATGGGTAATGAAGTCTTGTAGTGGGATTTCACCAGCTAAGTAACGCTCAACGTAGCCTGGTAATTCTGAACGACCTTTTACGCCGCCAAACGCTGATCCACGCCAGACTCGACCAGTCACCAATTGGAATGGACGGGTTGAGATTTCTTGTCCGGCACCAGCGACGCCAATAATGACCGACTCGCCCCAGCCTTTGTGGCAGCACTCTAGCGCCGAACGCATTATATCGACGTTACCGATACATTCAAATGAGTAATCAACACCGCCATCGGTCAATTCAACGATGACTTCCTGAATTGGCTTGTCATAATCTTTCGGATTGATGCAGTCAGTGGCGCCTAACTTTTTGGCCAATTCAAACTTGCTTTCGTTGATATCAATCGCAATGATACGACTGGCTTTTGCCATCGCAGCACCAATCACTGCTGACAGACCAATACCACCAAGACCAAAGATAGCAACGGTAGCGCCCTCTTCAACTTTGGCAGTATTCATCACTGCGCCCATACCGGTAGTCACGCCGCAACCAAGCAAACAAACTTCTTCTAACGGTGCTTCTTTGTTGACCTTGGCCAAAGAAATCTCTGGCAAGACCGTATATTCAGAGAAGGTTGAGCAGCCCATATAATGATAGATTGGTTCGCCATCTTTATAAAAGCGCGTGGTGCCATCTGGCATTAAGCCTTTACCTTGGGTTTCACGTACCGCTGAGCATAGATTGGTTTTGCCTGACGTACACATTTTACAAACGCCACACTCTGCGGTGTATAACGGAATGACATGGTCGCCAACTTGGACACTGGTCACGCCTTCGCCGATTTGCTCAACGATACCACCACCTTCATGACCCAAAATCGCAGGGAACACACCTTCTGGATCTTCACCAGAGAGCGTAAACGCATCGGTATGACAAACACCACTGGCGACGATTTTGACCAATACTTCGCCTTTACGTGGCAGCATGACATCCACTTCTTCGATAGATAGTGGCTGGTTTGGCCCCCACGCGATGGCGGCTTTTGATTTAATAAATTTATCTGACATAAGAATTTCTCTTTTTAATTCGTTATTATTTACAGCCTATTAGATGCAGGCCAATATTTTTGGGATACTCATTCGAAAATGATTACAATCAGCTAGATTACAACCAACTATTTGAGTAGATGATTACCATTATAGTTATTTCTAGGGTGATAACAATATGCTATATTTGCAAATATCTTTTACATATTGGTAATAATTATGCGCTGGGATGGTGTTAGCGAGTTCGTTTACGTCGCAGAATACGAGAGTTTTACGCGTGCCGCCAAAGAATTAGGTATCTCAACGGCACAAGTAAGCCGGCAAATAAGCGCGTTGGAAAAGCGTCTTAATATTAAACTCCTCTATCGTACAACACGCAAAGTATCATTAACAGAAGAAGGTCGCGTGTTCTATCAGCATTGCCGTAGTGTGCTCGATGGCTTGGATGCTGCTGAGCAGGCTGTCAGTAATTTGCAATCAAAACCGCAAGGCAGGATCAAACTGACCGCCCCTGTCACTTATGGCGAACAACAATTGCTACCGTTGGTCAATGACTTTATGATGCAATATAGCGATATCGAAGTGACAGCTTTTTTGAGTAATCAAAAGATCGATTTGATTGAAGGTGGTTACGACTTAGCGATTCGTATCGGCAAATTAAGCGACTCCACGATGATGGCAAAAAAACTCAGTCATCGCACCAACTTTGTCTGCGCGGCACCCTCTTATCTTAATAAATATGGCACACCGCACGCTTTGAGCGAGCTGAGTCAACATAACTGCTTACTTGGCACGCGTGACTACTGGCACTTTATAGATACTGACCCGCGTGCTAGTAAGGATGCAGGTAAAGAAAGGAATTTGCGCGTTTCTGGGAGCATTCAATATAATAGTGGTCATAGCCTAGTTGATGCTGCCCTAAAAGGCTTGGGCATCGTCCAGCTGCCAGATTATTATGTGCAAAAACATCTAGCGTCTGGGGAGCTGATAAGCTTGTTGGATGACTATAGAGAACCTGAAGAAAGTATTTGGGCCATTTATCCGCACAACCGCCAGTTATCACCAAAAATTAGGCTGTTAGTAGACTATCTAGCAGAGCACTTGGCTTAGTAATTGATTAAGGCAGGTTGCAATGCGGCTCTTTACTATGCAGCGTTTATTACGCACAATATTATGATGCATAATAAATATGTGATGCTACAAACTATTACGGATAACTGACCACCATAAAAAGGATTACTTATGATTAAAATTGTCTCTATCGCCGCTCTGGCTTTGACCATGGCCTCTTGCGCCAGTGTTGAAAACATTTTACATTCACCAAGCGACACGCGCTCGGTGACAACAACGATGACTGCTACCAATGCCGAAAAAGGCTTGATAACCATGCAAAGTCATCACTCTGTCCAAGAGACTGCTGATAAACTGGCCGCCATTATCGAAAGTAAAGGCATGAAAGTATTTGCGCGCGTCGATCATCAAAAAAATGCACAAGGTGTCGATTTAACCTTAAGACCAACACAAGTTATTATGTTTGGTAACCCGAAAGCTGGTACGCCATTGATGCAGTGTGAGCAAAGCGTCGCTATCGATTTGCCACAAAAAATCCTCATCAGTGAAGATGCAGATAAAAAAGTATGGCTATCGTATAACGATCCTCAATACTTAAAAACCCGTCATAATATTAAAGGTTGTGACACCGTCATTGATAACATCTCAAAAGCCCTAAATGGCGTCAGTACAGCAGCAGTGGCAAAGTAACCGTCAAAAAAACTAAGCAAAAAAAGGTGAGTTAGCGAAAGCATAACCCACCTTTTTATTTGTTCATGCATTAGGGCATGTCCTCAATTCAAACTATCGGACTCTGCTATTTGTGCATGTAACTCTACTTTTAACTTTTTAGCACACTCGATAATTTTTCTGCGATCAGCAGGAATAGCGCCGTACTCAATCGCGGTTTCTCGCATTTGTACGGTAACATCATAATGCGGATAACTGGCATTACGGTGAAACAAACGCTCATCTAATTCAATGAACGCCGCAAACTCATGCAGCTCTTGCAACGTATCGGCCAGCATGTGGCACCACTTATAACCTTTAAATTCTATCTGCATAAAATCTACATATATTGCCATATAACTGGCTCCTTAATACGTTCTACATATCTGGATAAAACCACCGTTAGCCGGCATCAGCGATAGGAAATACCCTGTCATAAATCCAGTTATACACAAAAGCATATACCAAATAGAATGTCGCCATGGCAATATCCATTTTAAACGCTTCCCACAGACTAATATCCAAATACCAAGCAATCGCTGGCAAGAACAACACTAGCAGACCACCTTCAAATAGCGTAGCATGTAGCACTCGTATGGGAACGGTCTTTTTGACCTCACCACGTAGTTTAAGCATGGCATTATCAAATAAGACATTATAAAAATAATTCCACACGGTCGCGACAATAGAGCCAGCGAACGCTATCACACCCATCGAGTGCAGCTCAAAACCAAACACCCAACTTGCCAGTGGTGCGAAAATAAGTAGCCCAATGATTTCAAATGCTAAAGCATGCCGAATACGATCCTTAGTGCTACGCATTATTTGTTCCAAACCTATCTATCATTTACCTATTCGCTATCGCTAATAAGTGCTACTGGCTAAATGGACTTACAACAATTCGTGTAAGTTTTTCTTTAGCTGCTTAAGCACTTTCTGGTACTCATTATCATTAATTTCAACAGTGCTTAAGCGCCCATAGCGTAGATGACGATAGTCTTGTTTGATTTGGGTGATTTTATCCTGAATAACTTTAGGGTGATCACTGTCTGTTAATTGACTGGTATTGCTCGCATCAGTGTCATTTGAGGCACTAGAATCAATGGCCATCGCTAAGCGCTCAAGCCACGCCAACTGACCCTCATCATCAGTACGAGCCAGTGACTTATCTTGCTTACCTATACGCTTCGACAACTGAGCAAGTGGTAAATCTACTGGGTGCCAGCGTTTACGGCGACGTTGCCAAATGATAAACACCAAAATAACCATGACCGTAATGGCACTCGCGGCTAGCCAAATAATTTGTTGCGTGATGGAGCTGATGTTGAACCATTTGAATAGTGAGTCTGCTTGTTTGTCTTGGTCGTAGCCAACGACATCTTTTTGCCAATAGTAGCTCGCTTGGTCTGAGAGACGACGTAAGGTTTGTAGCATTTGATATTGTTGATAGTCAATCTGTGCACCAGCGCCATCACCAAACATCGCAGCGCCTTGTGACTGCGTCATCGCATCCATCCCCTGCTCGACGCGCTCGGGTGCTACAAAAGCAGTCGGATCGACACGTACCCAACCTTGACCCTCAAGCCAAACCTCAGTCCACGCATGTGCATCCATTTGCCGGACTTCCCAAACATTACCACCACGGCTCGGCTCACCACCTTGATAGCCTGCGACGACTCTGGCAGGGATACCTGCCGCCCGCATCATAAAAGTAAAACTTGAAGAGTAATGCTCACAGAACCCCGCCTTGGTCTCAAACAAAAACTCGTCAATACGATTGTTATTCAAGCGTGGCGGCGATAACGTATAGCGAAAATCTGTTTGATTAATCCAGTGCTCGATAGCTGCTATATAGCGCGTAGGGTCTGAGCCTGACTGCGAAAAAAGCTGCTGAGCCAATGCTCTTGCTTTCGGATTCCCATCATTTGGTAGTGCAAGATTCATCCGCCGCGACTCATCCGTAAGGATAGGATCGATACTCATCGGTGAAAACTGCAATACGTCATAGCGCAGCTGCTGAGTGACAGGCTCGTCTTTTAATAACGTGAAATCTGAAGTAATGCTGACATCTTGTTGCTGAGCAAAAGGATAATCGAGACCAAATAGCCAGTTTTGCTGAGTAGGCTCTAAGATTATTTGATAGTTATTTGGTGCAACTTGTGCCTCTTCGGGAATGGTAGCAAACGCATTGTCAATCCAAGCAGGACGTTGCTCTGAAGGTTGCCACTGTCGTTGTTGAGGGTTACGACGCCACGTGACGCCATCAAAATCGCTAAATACCAATCCGCGCCAATAAAGCTGCTGCTGTGGTGGACGGTTATTTTCAAACTCTACCCGAAATGCCAACTCCGTTGATTGTCCTAAGTTAGCAAAGTCACCAGGTGACATGCTGTCGGAGACGCCCGTGGTCGCTTGCTGACCTGATAGCTGTACCGACCATAGCGGTGGTAGCCTAGGGAAAAATAGAAATAGCACCACCAATAATGGCAGCGCACCAATGCCTAATACACCTAAAGTGCGCAGGCGACCATCACCCCGATCATTGCCATCATCGTTTAGCGCAATAAATGTCAGTAATACAATAACTGCCCCAATCACCACCTCTAAAGTCGTAAGCAGCCCTTGATCCATCAAAAACAGTGCTGCCAACACAAATAGCGATAAATTCAATACCACATAGGCGTCACGACGCTTGTACAATTCCCAGAGCTTACTGATGAGACATAGCACTAAAAATGCCACGCCCATATCTAGCCCAAATGCCGTGTTGTAGGTCAACCACAATCCCAAAAGACCCAATAAGAAGCCCAGCATTTGCATGCCTTGATAGACACGCTTTAAATGAGATATCTTTTGGAATCGAGCCTTTACACGGGGCAGCTGGGCGATAATACTCACCACAGCAAAGCCTATGAGCCATAATGGTAAATGGGCGGCATGCGGCAAAATAACAATAACTTGCGCAATTATTATCCAATAATACGCTGGTAGTGCCAGTAGCTTGCGATACCATTTAGCGTTACTGCCTGACTTAGCGCCACTACCTAATGCAACATGAGTGGTAAGATGTTGACCCAACGCCAACTGCTCAAAGCTTGCAGATTTGATAGAGTCTGCTGTAAAGGTACTGTTAGATGCTTCTACATCTTTACTCGAAGACAAGCGCTTAGAATTAATCATGGTGCTTTTGCCAACCTTAGCAAGCAATCTTGCGCAAATTCATCACCTTCACCCATTGTTGTAACAAAGGGGCTATCATTAGGTAAGCACATATTGAATGGCACACCTAGCTGACCCAACGTCATCGCGCCATACGCCAATTGTGATAGCTTTTGTTCATGTTGTGCAGCAGGCATATCGGCATAGTCTAGTGTCTGCTCATGACCAATAGGGTCAGCGAAGTGCTTGGTAAGCATTCCTTGACCGCGAGCTACATGCCCCCAAGAGACACGTGCCAGTGACTCACCTTCTATGTAGTTATCGAGCCGTTCAAAGTCATCTTGGCCTTGGCGATACTGCCCACCTGTTGGCAAATCCTCTGAGCTTGCAATGGCGTACTGCGTTTCCCAATCGAATGCTTCAGGTTTCGGATATACCCATGCTGTACGGGCAAAATAGACATAAGACCATGCTTTCATAATACCCAAAGGATAAACTGTTTTTATTCTGAGACGTGGTAATTCGAACTGCCCACGGGTATTGGTCTGGACAGGTAACCGAATGATTTGCTCATCATGCAACCTTGTGACCAAGACAGAGCTTGGAATGTCCACGCTACTCTTGACCTTATTATCCACATCCTCAAAGCCAAATAACAGCTGCCGTCTGGGTTGACGGCTCTCACTACGTAGTTGCAAGGTAACCCAGACTGGAGCACCTGCTTCTGCCATGGTGACTTCTAATAAATGCACTTTCAACCCTGAGATATGGGCAAAGGTCACATGAAAACTGATAAGCCAAATGCTGATGAGATAAAAACATAATCCCAACACCAGATTATTGCCATAATTGATACCAGCGATAAAGGTGATGATCAACAACACTGCAAACAGCATACCTTCGCGGCTAAAAAAGATATATACGTTGCGCAAATTCAGCGTAGCACTATCACTTTTGGGTGCACGCGAGGCAAACCAGCGGCTTAGTTTTGACTTGATTGGTACGGTTAAGGCTTTTGGCAAAAGACTCATGACTACCCTATCCTTACCATAGAATTGATAATATCGTCGGTATTGGACGACAGTTTTGACAACAGATGCCTTTCGAGTATTTACTTAGAAAGAACACAATGTTTGTTAAGTGAGAAACTTCCAATAGCCTTTGATTAATTGATTAATTCATTGATAAATAACTCAACTACTAAAGCCTATAATCAATTAACTAACTTTTACTTAGACAGCTTTTACTCAAAAGGCATTTAGATAATGACTGGCACTTCTGCCAAAATACGTTGTGCGATAGTCTTCGTCATTAGTCCACTCGTCACATGCGCCGGTACAAAGCGTTGACCGAGACGATGATCCGTGACTGCTGCAAACACGGCTTGAACATCTTCAGGGGTCATCTCCATGTGCCCTGACACATAGGCATGAGCCTGTGCGGCACGTTGTAGCGACAGTACTCCACGCGGTGATAACCCATGATATTCTTGGCTTGCTCGTGTTTTTGCGACCAGTCTTTGTATGTAATCCAAGACCACATCTGCGACATAAACCTGCTTGACCCCTTGCTGTGCTAACAACACAGCCTCGGTATCAAGCACAGCATCTAAACCTTTCAATAACTCACGACGATCCTGACCTTTTAGCAGCTCACGCTCAGCAGCTGGTGAGGGATAACCCAACGATAGACATAGTAAGAACCTATCGAGCTGCGATTCAGGAAGCGGATATACACCAGCTTGCTGCAATGGATTCTGGGTTGCAATCACAAAAAATGGCTGAGGCAAACGATAGGTCTGACCGTCCTGTGTCACTTGTCGCTCTTCCATGGCTTCGAGTAGCGCACTTTGTGTTTTAGGACTGGAACGATTAATCTCATCAGCGAGCAAGAGCTGAGTAAAAATAGGACCCGGACGAAATTCAAATTTTAGTTTGCTTTGGTCATAGATGCTCATACCCAAGATATCTGCAGGTAGCATATCGTTGGTGAACTGAACTCGACTAAAACTTAGCCCCAATAACTGTGCTAGTCCTTGAGCCAAGGTAGTCTTACCCATGCCGGGCAAATCTTGTAACAGTAAGTGCCCACCCGCCAGTATGCCGCTAAGTGCCAGCTTCACCACTTGAGGTTTGTCCAATACAATCTGATTCAGTTGTCTCATTAACTGCGTAATTTTTTGCTGATTAGCGGCGTAGTCGGTGGTTACAATTGTCATAGTGAATCATCGGCTCATTTTTTATGGAAATAATGGGGCATATTGAACATTCAGTCATAGGATTGAGATAAACATTATTTGGTCAGTACAAGGTAAGAGTCATGTCGTTAGATAAGTCTCAATTTATGGACTCGAATACAGGCTTTCATTATAAATGAGAAGCTACTTTTCTTCGCTTTCAACGACTGGCACTGACTCACGGAGAGTTGATAGATAGGCAATCACATCAGCACGCTCTTTGGCATCTGGCATCGGATTTGACAACATCTTTGAGTCTGTCATGACTTTTTGCGCGTCAGCAATATAAGGATCGAGCGTCTCAGCATCCCATACCCATTCTGATTGCTTTAACCCTTTACTATAGGTGTAATCTTTTAGCTGAGCAGCGTGGGCACCATAGATATTCATCAGCTGTGGACCTTTTTTATTGAGTCCAGCATTCAGCTGATGACATTGCCCACAGGCATCTTGATAAATAATAGCACCGTTATCTGCATCACCGTCAGTATATAGCGGCAATGTCACAGGAGCACGGTGATCAGGTGGCGTACGATCGCAAGCACTGAGTAATAAAATAGCGGCAAGCAGACTGCTCATTTGATATTTACGAGTGTTAGGCATTTTGGCAATCTTTGAGTAGAGAGTGTCAGCCATGTATGAACGACATATATAATGAGACCATGTTAAGAAACACAGAGTACTATTAATTGCCACGTATACATAGCTGCTTATAGAAATACAGTACTATTTATGAGAGATATACTTATAAATAATACTTGAATGACGGATATGAAGAAAAATATTATGTAGTGCTTAGGTCGCAACTTTCATTATTTTTCTAGGCTCTTCCAAATAATAGCCTTGCAGGTAGCGTGCACCTACGCTCCAAGCGACAGACATGGTCGCGGCATCTTCAATATAAGGCATCAACACATCAACGTTGACTTCGTTAGTACGTATGATGAGTGATTTGACCGTTTCCAAATTTTCTGCCGAATCAATATCTTCTACGTAGCTACGGGGTAGCCGTACCATATCTGGCTGCACAAAACTGGCAATTTCTATGGATTTGGCAGAAGAGCCAAAGTTATTAATGCCCATCTGACAACCGGCTTGACTAAGCGCTGCAAACTGAGTCTTCGCGACCGTCAAATGATCTGCAATGTCTTTTTCATTAAATTGTAAGGTAAGCACGCCTGCTGCACCGCCCACGGCTTTTATCAGCTGGCTAGCCACGCTAGACAGTTTTTTATCTATTAATGAAGCACTCGTCAATTGCACTAGCAGCTTAGCTTCAGGATGTGTTTTACGTACATCGTTTACTTTTCTACAGGCATTAATCAATACCCAGCGATCCATCTTTTCGAGCAGCTTATGTTTTTTGGCGACTGCCATAAACTGGTCAGGTGTCAGCACTGTGTTCTCAGCATCTGACAATGGCAGGCGTAAATATACTTCAAAGAAGTCGCTGCGATCGTTATTAATATCATATATTGGCTGGAATGTTAGCTCAAAACGATTATTGGTAATAGCCTCAATTAATGATTCAGCCAGCGCATGATCATCACTATTAGCATGTTCACTTGGATCGTATAAATGATAAGTGGCCCCGTTATTGGCGGTTTCCATCATAATCTGGTTGATAGCGTCCATCGCACGCTCAAGCAATACGCTTGGCTCTGCTGTATTTTTTTCGATTTTGACGATACCGATACTAACCGTGGTACTAGTCGTGCGTTTATCCACTTCAATGAGCATACCATTAATACGCGAGCCGATTTGCTCAGCCAGCGTTTTAAGCTCTGCTGTTGTTTTGTCTTCTACAAGTAGGGTAAAAGCCGTATCACTAAAACGGCTTACATGCCCATCTACTACTAGCTCATCTAACGCATAAGCGACCTGCTTGACAGTTGCATCTAGTCCTTGCAAGCCTAAACTGCTTCGAATCTTACCAATATTATCGAGTTGGACATATAACAATCCTGCCGTCAGCTCTCCTTGGCGGGCTTGCTGATATATTACTGCCATTTTCTCTTCAAAGCCGCGTCGATTGTTAATACCTGTCAAGCTGTCTTTACATTCAGCCGCTGCCAAACGTTTGGCCACCTCAGCGCTGTTACTGTTGTTTTGTTGGATGATAACCTGAGTAACTGGCTCACCCTCTAGGGTCGCAGCTGCCAGTTGTAGTTTTGCTTCAAAAGTACTCCCATCCGTCCGTAGACTTTCAAACTTAAACTCTACTTCTTGACGGTTTCCTTTCGCGAATTGACGTAAGAATTGCTTGAAGCCCTTAACGTTATCACCGCCTGCAATCAGATCAATAATAGGCACACCGATGGCATCATTCATCGATGCAAACCCAAAAAGCTGAAGATAAGGGTCATTGGCGAAGATATGAATGCCTTGGTCTATGTAAGCCACTGCACTTTTAGAGTTTTTGATTAATACATTAGCACGCTGCTCTGCTTCAGAGAGTACATGACGCAATGTTTTTAGCTCGCGGCGACTACGCAGATTATCATGTTGTAAACAGATAGACATCACAACGGCCATTTCTTCGTCTACTTTAAGCGCCTTGACCATTGTACCGCTAATAATATTGGGCAGCCCTTCATTATTATGGGCGGTCGCTACCATCTCCTCATTTAATAAGCAGATCATAGGTAGGTCAATGTTTTGTTCTTGGACGATACCTACTACATCCGTAAAATTCATATCGTAAGCATTACCAAATACCAAGACATCCCATGGCTGCCGCAGCAATTTTAATAATTCTTCTTTATCATCTAAAAACCCTAAATTCACACTGTCATAATAACAGCCTAATAAGTGCACAAGACGTTCAGCATAGAGCTGATCATCATCGATGACTAATAGATTTAAGATAGATTGAGTACGCATAATAAGCCTTTTAAACTTTGTGATCTTATTTTTATATGTTGCTGTCAATACCCTACATCTGTTCCGGAGATCAACCTAGCACAGAATGCACTATGGGGAATAGGCTTGGCTATCTTTATGATACTGGCATGCTTTTACGATTAAGATAATATACTTTTTAGCCAAAGATATTTTATAAGAAATAGCAATAATATCGAACATTATAGACAATAATTTTAATGATTGCTGACTAACTTATCATTATCTAACGTGCTGATCTACTTTAATTATTGAAGCCGAAATCAAGTAAACAAAGTCTATTCAATTCTGTATTTACATTACTATTTTTCTATTTTTGACAATCCTTTCAAAAGGCTACAACTGCACCACTTCATACTGACTAAATTCATCCGTAATTAGTAGCCGCTTCCCCAAACGTAACAAAGTTTGTTTGGTGTTGATACGCATGATGACCCTGTCATCTGTCTGGAAGTAAGACGTTGGTACTATCAGAGTTCCCGTGGTTTGCAGATGCTCTTCCCGACCAAGGATGAATGCTGGTACAAAATGTTGACTGCGCGTTGCTGTGCCTTCTAAACGCAGACCACAAGCCACTAATTGATGTCCCAATATTTGCCAATCAACCTCTGGATTTTCAATATCAAGGCTCAGCCAGCGCACGACACCAAGTGACCAATCGGGCGGTGTGATGGTGTCAGCACGACAGACTAACAGAAGACTCATAACATGTAATGGCGGTGGTGCTGTCATAGCGACATCATCGTCAGTAGTCACTGCCTCTATACTCTCTTTACCATGGTTTTCTTCTAAACTTTCTTCATCTATCTTGATTACTTTATCTAATAATTTCAGTGTGCGAAATAGTGATAAATCATCATTACGGTCGAATATTTCATTGGCTAGTATATCGCTATCATTTTGTTTTTTACTAACGGTATCGTAACGAGGTTGATGCTCATCTGGCAATTCATTTTTAGCAATCAAGCTTGCAAAACTTTGTGAATGACCCACGCAGTAATGGATTTTATTAAAACCAGTCACCAAAACAGCCTCTTTTTCTGTATAGCGTTTCGGTGCTACCGATAGTGGCAACTTTAGATAACGATAACGAATCGTCGCTGCTATGTTTTGGAGTAAGTAACTCTCTAACCCTGCATTGCCGTCCCTAACTAATGCTTGGCTACGCGAGTTAAAATACTCGAGCATTGGATCCAACTCTATAAATAAGCAGTGATAGCGATCTTCGTATGGATTGATTATAGAATTGGCAGTGAGATAAGAAGGCGGCTTATTACTTTGTAAATCTACGTATATCCGAGTATCAGTTTGTGGTTCTATCGTCGCAATAATATGCTCAGCCCATACCGGTAACAAACGTTGTACTAGCAAGATATTAGGACGACGCATAGCACGTACGTTTAGTAAGCTGTGTAAACAAATTTGACAGTACAAGCGATGTATATTATCCGCACGTTGGACATCAATCACTTTACTTAAATCAATCTCAGTGGCATGATATTGATAGGCAAGATAGTAAAGCTGATTGATTTTGGCCCATAAATAAGGAGAGGGTTTTTGATAGCAAAGCGCTTCTGCAAACAGGAGTCTTTGATACATCATCAACGTCTGATAGATAACGATAGCAATTGTCAGTGATGAAGACTTGTCACCATTGAAATAACGTTGCCAACCATTACTTGCCGTGTATTTATGCTGACTGTTTAATAGCGATATTCTATGCCGTATAACTCTGTCATAGACCATAATGATGAGATAATACAGTGACTTTATCTGATTCACATAACCCAATTGAACGCTATTAAACCCTTTTGGCTCATAAATACAATGCTGCCGCAATGCAGCAATTAATTTGTCTGAGGCACCTATCACAGTAGCCATTAACTTAAGACGTTGCTGCTCATCTATATTAGCCACGCGCAATACCGTCAGTATTTTTTCTAGCTGCTCAACCTGCTGTACCTGCGTTTGCGAAGGCAAATTTGCCAACAGCTTGAGCAAGTAACTCTCTTGACCATTTGCCGCTCGAATCGATAATGGCGGTAGTGGCTCTGTAGACGATAAATACTCTTGAAACGTCGATAAAGTTATCATCATTTTTCCTAGTAACTCTGAGTAACTTAGTAAAAGGCAACTATCTAGCCATACCACTTATAATAATAAAATAATGCAAAGTAACCACTACTCTCAAAAATTGACAGGATAAGATTTTAGCAGTCATAAAGACATCCAATACCTATTTGTCAGCATGCAAACCTTCAAATAAAACACTCTTTGTTTACTATTTTTTAATACCCTATAGTGCCTACATTAATTTACATTGTAAATGTTAATTGGCACCTTAAAAGGTTTGTTCGGTAGCTCTCTTACTAATTTTGGTACAAGATAGCCTGGTAATGCGGCCAGTAATGACCAGTAAAGCTCGATTGACGACCGCTCGTCTTTATCAAAATGTGCGGCGCCAGCGACCTTGTCTAATACATGCAAGTAATAAGGTAATACACCACATGAGAACAAACGTTGACTTAATTGTGTTTGAGTCTCAACACTATCATTAATTCTTTTTAATAAAACCGCTTGGTTTAGTAAAGTCACGCCAGCGGACCTCGCACGTTGCAAATATTCGGACGTTAAGGTATCTATCTCATTCGCATGATTGCAGTGAATCACCATGACAATATGGCAGCGACTTTGAGATAATCTAGCCAGCAATGCATCATCTAGACGTGCTGGAATGACCAAGGGTAAGCGAGTATGCAGTCGAATCGTGGTCAGTTGCGGGAGCGACTCTAGCGTATCCAGCCATGCAAACAAACGCCTGTTTGTCACATTCAATGGATCACCACCACTCAAAATCACCTCATTGACTTCTGGATGCTCAGTAATATAACGAATGATATTTTCTTTTGCATCGGCCGTTGGCATATTAGCGCTGTAATCAAAATGCTGACGAAAGCAATAACGGCAATGAATAGCACAAGCACCTGTAATGGTCAGCAATACTCTCGACTGGTATTTGTGAAGCATGCCCTTTACTGGGTTTTGAGCATTCTCGTGTAAGGGGTCAGCCACATAGCCCGTTACCTTGATTTGCTCTTGTTGATCTGGCAATACTTGCTTCAATAAAGGGTCATTACTATCCCCAACGGTCATTTTTGCCACAAAACCCCGTGGTACCCGCAGCTCAAAATGCTTAGGCACATAGACACTGGTACGTAGGGATTCGAGCTGCAAAATACTTAATAGCTCATCAATAGAAGTAATGGCCTCGGATAATTGCGTTTGCCAGTTTTTTTGTGTGATTAAATGGTTTATCATGACAGCCTATTACCTGTGCCCAAAAGCCGATATTATACGCTCTTAGAGTGTGCCCTATCAAAGTATACCAACTGCTCGCTCTACACTAGGCTTAATAGCAGGTTTTTTACCGTAAGCCCCAACCCCTTATTATTTATCATCATATTTACCATCCCTAGGAGTCTCTTGTGGCAAATTTTTCTACTAATGAATTTAAAGCTGGTCTAAAAGTTATGCTAGATGGCAACCCTTGTTCTATTCTTGAGAATGAGTTTGTCAAACCAGGTAAAGGCCAAGCCTTTAACCGCGTCAAACTACGCAATCTTCGTAGCGGTAAAGTGTTGGAACAGACATTTAAATCAGGTGACAGCTTAGAAGCTGCTGATGTGATGGATACTGAAATGAACTATCTGTATAACGATGGCGAGTTTTGGCATTTTATGGATCCAGAAAGCTTTGAGCAGATCCAAGCTGATAAAACAGCGATGGGCGACTCAATACAGTGGCTAAAAGAAAACAGCAATGCATCATGTACCATTACTTTATTCAACGGTGCACCTCTATCAGTAACACCGCCTAACTTCGTTGAGCTACAGATCACTGAAACGGATCCTGGTGTGCGTGGTGATACATCAGGTGGTGGTGGTAAACCAGCTAAGCTAGAGACAGGCGCTGTCGTACGTGTACCTCTATTTGTACAGCAAGGTGAAGTCGTACGTGTCGATACTCGTACTGGTGACTATCAAACTCGCGTTAACTAATAACACGTAAAAATAATATGCAATCTATATTATTTTGAGTATGTCATAAAAAAGCTGAATCTCTCATTAAGGGATTCAGCTTTTTTGTACTTATAACAATGAGAGGAAATAACTATGCAACAAGCTCAATAATTACTTCTCATCCAGCTACTCTGCTGATTGTTTTTGTATCAACCAATACTGTACCAATGCATTCAATTGCTCTTGTTTAAATGGCTTAGTGCAATAGTCTTGCATACCAACTTTTAGATATTTTTCGCGTTCACCATCCATCGCATTGGCCGTCAAAGCAATAATAGGTGGTAATGATTGTGAATCATACATTTCATGCAATTTTATGGTCGCCTGCACCCCATCTAAAATAGGCATATGATGGTCCATCAAGATAACATCGTAGCGCTCAGGTGACAGTACAAACGCTTCGATGGCTTGCTGCCCATCAGCGACATGCGTCACAGTATGACCACTATTAGTCAGCGCTTTTTTCGCGATAATCGCATTAACAGTGTCATCTTCGACCAACAGTATATGACCTGCACGTTCTTGCGTCGGCTTCATCATAGTGAAGTCATTTTCTGCTTGCCATTTTTGATAGTGCTTTTCATCAATAGTAGGTAAAGGCAACAAAACAGTAAAAGTAGTGCCAACACCTACTTCACTACTGACCTCAATATGGCCATCCATCAAATCGACCAAAGACTTACAAACTGAAAGTCCAAGACCCGTGCCACCATAGAGACGATGTGTGAATTGATTTGCTTGGTCATAAGCATTAAATATTGCGTCCAACGATTCTTCTTTAATACCAACGCCAGTATCTGTGACTTCAATACATACCGTCATTCCTTTAGGAGGAATAGATTTTATACTCGTATCGTGAACAGTAATTTCATTCGAAGTGCTGTTTGGAATTGCTTGAGAGCGGTGCTCATCTGCTGTACCATGCACGTCAACACCATCACACTGGCAATTAAGTACGTGTTTAACATCAATACTGACTTGACCACCTTCACGGGTGAACTTAATCGCATTATTGACGAGATTCGTAATGATTTGTTTGAGACGTACTGGGTCTCCCTCTATATAGGGTGATAAGGACTCGGTATAATTGTAGTTTAAAACCAATTTTCGCTGATGTGCTTTGACAGAGAAGAGACTGACAACTTCATTACATAATTCAGATAAATTGACCGGAATATGATCAATTGTCATTTTCCCAGATTCAACTTTCGACAAGTCTAAAATGCCATTGATAATGGCCATCAAATGCTCATTGGAAACTTTGATATTATCCACACAATCTTGCTGCTCTTTGCTAAGTTTGGTATCACCTAGCATTTCTACCATACCAATAATACCATTCATCGGTGTACGGATTTCATGACTCATATTGGCCAGAAAACTCGACTTCATCTCATTAGCATGTTTAGCATCACGCTGCTTATCTTGTAGCTGCAAAGCGTCGGCTGCCATCATCGCAAATTGAGCCAATATCTGTAATTGCTCATCGTCGAAATCATGATTAGGCTTTATATCCATCAAGCAAAAAGAGCCTAAATTGTAGCTTTTATTGTCTTCAATGAGGATAATTGGTGCACCAGCGTAAAACTGTAAGTAAGGAGCCTCCGTCACCAGTGGACTTTGGCTAAAGCGGCTATCTGCTGTTAAATCTGGCACCACAAAAACCTCATCAGAGAGCACCGTGTAATTACAAATAGCGACTTCACGTGTTGTTTGGCATACATCGTCAAGGCCGTAGGCAGATTTTAGATATTGTGTCTCTTCATCCATAAAGCTGATAGTAATAGCGGATACATCAAAAAATCGCTTAGCCAGATTGATTAGGCGCTCAAATGCAGGCTCATTATTATTATTCAGTACTTTATATTTTCTGAGCTTATGGATACGTTCTACTTCATCCGCTGCTACTGGATAGCTGTGTTTAGGTGCGTTAGATATAGACAAAATAGACTCCATTAAATAAGATCAGACGCTCTGTTTGATAACCGTCTGTTTTATTAATAATTGCAAAGCTTCACTCACCATAATCATCGCGACGACTGATGTAACAACAACTGCTGAGCCGTAACCACCACAGTGCAACCCGCCTGTTTGACAGGTCTTATCTACCCGTGGTGGCTCTGTCGAATAAACACATTTAATACCGAACTTTTCTTTTAAAGCGCTATTAATGCCTTTTTCATGGCGCAGTTTATTACGTAATTTAGCAAGTAGCGGGTCTTGATAGCTGTCCTTTAAGTCACTCACTTTAATTTGGCTTGGGTCTATTTTGCCACCTGCACCACCTGCACAGACCAGTTTTAGTTTATTAAAACGACAATGCAGCGCAATGGCCAGCTTAGCACTCATATCGTCTACACAGTCTAGAATAACAATAGGTTTACCTTGGGCAATAGCCGCTTTTGCTTCTTCACGACTGGGTAATAGAGCAGCTACATTTTCTACTGTCAAAAAATCATCAATTAAATTGAGCGTGACCTTGGGGTTAATCTCATGAACACGAGTCGCCATTGCCCCGATTTTACTCTGACCAAAAGTACTATCTAGGGCAGGTAACTGCCGATTGACATTGGAAGCAACCAAAACATCCAAATCAATCAAAGTAATAGTACCCACTGCCGTCCGAGCCAGAGCTTCGGCTACCCAAGAGCCAACACCCCCTACGCCTATAACATAGACATGGGCAGCAGCGAAAGTGTCAACTGCTGAGGTGCCATAAAGTGTTCGTGTACCTTGAAAACGACGCTCATACTGCTCATCTTTTCTAATCACTTCTTCTATTTCGAAATGTTCAGTGGTGACAAACTCTGCCTCTGTTGGCTCAAATTGTTGTGTTTCATTCATAACAGATTAAATGCTCTTTTAAATTGTTTTATCTATAGGTGCTTCGGTTATTTACTGATAACTTATTTACTATTGTACAAGTTAGCAGTAAATAATAATGGCCTATAATAGGTATAACTATACTGGAGGATAATCCCATGTCTTCTGTAAAGCGTTGCAACTGTTGTGCCACAATTGCTCAGCCAATCTATCTGGCGACACATTGAGCAACTCACTTAAGCTTAATAGTACCCATGGCAAATTAGCTGGTACGTTACGATCATGTGACTGCTTATCAGCACAACTATTGTCTGACATCTGACACTGGATAGGCGTCATGTCTGGGCAGTCTGTCTCTATGACCAAACACTCTATACCATGACTATCGACAGCGGCATGAATGGCACGGCGCAATTTTTTGGCATTTGGGTTGGTGATCTGACCAGTAACACCTAACTTAAATCCTAACCTCACAAATGCCTTTGCCTCTTGTTCCCCGCCACTGAAACTATGTGCGATACCACCTAACTGGTGTGCATCATAATCGTGTGCCTTCAGTATAGCCAGCGCCTCTGCATGTGCTTTTCGAATATGCAGCATCACCGGCAACCTATGAAGCACTGCCATGTCCAATTGCGCCTTAAAAAACCGTTTTTGTTTGTCAAATACCTCAGGCTCTCTCATAGATTCCGTGAAAGTATCCAATCCAATCTCACCGATTGCTATTGGCCGCTGCTCAGCAATCATATGCGCCATATTTTCTAAATGATCTTCACTGTGCTCTTTAATATAAAAAGGATGTAAGCCTATCGCAGTATGAGTCTCAATCTGTGAAAGATTTGAGCTATCCCTTTCTTCAGTAGCCAAGGGCACTAGCAACTTGTTTAATAGTTGTTTAGTATTATACATTCTCTCAAAATACTGGTGTGAATACCCCACCAATACGAGATGACGTACACCGCACTCATAAGTTTGCTGTACTAGCAACTCTCTATCGCTATCAAATACTGGAGCATCAAAGTGAGTATGGGTATCGATGAGAGGATAAGTCTTGAGCAATGTCTGTTTAGATATCATATAGTCAATCCTCTATAAATTGGATACGGTGTCAGTCTCGCTTAGTCTACTATACTAATTGTAGTACTTTCACTCGCCTTCCTTGTATCCAAATTATATTGAACCGATTATAAATGGAACTATAGTGGTCATTAATAGACTCCGAGATTAACGTTTTTTAATTGAGCGTTATATCGTTCGGCATTTTATAGACATCATTAATAATTAGAATAACTTATATTAAAGGTATTTAATTTTTAATTTAATCTCTATTTCATTTCTTTGCCGTTATTAGCATTTTGACTACTATTAATACTACTATCAGATTTTGCATTATTTTTGTTTAATAGGTCCATATCAGACTTTCGACTACTGCGTCTAGGTAAAAGCAACAGGGCGGTTGCAATGACTCCCAAAGAAACCCACTTTTTCACTTTTATACTTTCTGTCACTTTACCTATCCTATATCTTTGTACCGTTACTTATCAATTTTATCAGCAATTGTTCATAATGGATATTAATTAAAAAGTTATCACTGGCTTAGTATACGTGGATATGATGAGCTCTATGTTTATCTGTGTTATGAATACGCAATCTAATGTATAGCTCTACTCTTTGAGAACACCGCTGCTACTGTTGGTATTATTGGGATAACAAACCATCAACGCCTTAATAGTAATAAAGATATGGTGTGCGGAAGACGTAAAAAAACCAGTAGCTTCTTACCAAATAATGGCAAGAAAGATACTGGCTTTCATCTAATGTAGTCGATTCAATTTAAAAGTAGTACCAGGCAACCGAGTGTAGATGTATGTTAAATACTTCAAGTGAGGTTAACGCAGTAATACTTTCATAATAGAATGACTATAATCAGCGATATCGCTATCAAACTTAATAAGAAAACTTATTAGTTAATACAACATTAAATAGCAAAATCTTCGATATCACGACCTGCTGCTAATGCTTCAACCAACCATGTAGGCTTGCGACCACGACCAGTCCAAGTTTCTTCGTTGTTGTCAGTATTGCGATATTTAATACTGCGTTTCTTCTCTAAGGTTTCACCCGCTTTCAAAATTTCTTCGATAGAGGCGTGGCTTTCTTCTGCGATTTCCTCGAACTTCATATAGGCATCATACAGACGCTGATGTTGTTTTTTAGCGATAAGCTGCTGAGCATTTTCAGTAATTGCCCGTAGCTCGGCGACGTTTAGATTCTCTAAATCAATTGCATTATTTTTGCTCATAGTAGATCCAACTGTAAAATAAAAGGTACAATCTTAATAGATATAATACTCACTATTAAGAACCGAGATGACTTATTCATTATTCAATAAAGTCATAAATAGATATTCTTTGTAATAAAAATATGGTTAGCCAACATATCTATGGGCGGAGACAATATAAACAAAAAGCAATGCTATCACAATAGCAGGCTGTCATATCTTATATATCAAAAGTCAACGAATAGTAAAATTTGGTAAATGGGCAAAGTTTGAAGATTCAAATATTCGTTTATAAATCAATATTTGTTTATATATTTCATTGAAGAACTGCTTATAAAGTGCCCTTCAAAGCTAATTGGTCGCATACTTAATAAACATAAATCCATATATTGATATAGATCTTGAGTTTTGAAAATTATTTTTAAATTTGTAATATTCAAACAAAAATTTTACTCAATCAGTCGCGTTGGTCACTAAGCTCATTCATCAATTCACGGGCTGATTCAGCGCTTAATAAGTACGGATTAAAATCAACAGTGGTAGAGTATTTTAAATAAATCGCAGCGTTTTTTTCAGTCGGTGTGGCGTAATTCATAGACCATTTAGACCATGTTCTATACTTTAATTCACGTGTTTCAATAATTTGTAAATCATAATGGCGTTGATCAGCGATTAAGCTATACAATAGACGATTAATTTGCGCTCTTGGACCTTCTACTGTCTGCAAAAAATAATCTTTATTAAATGTCAGCATGCCAGTGATACCGTTGGTGGCATTATTCACCTGTGCTTGCTTCAATATTTCATTGAAATCTTTAGCTGACACGCCTGGATTGGCACGGCTCGCATATGTCATGCTCATTAAAATGGGCGCATCTTCCATTATTGATGTCATATCGTATCTCTTATAATAAAGTTATAGGGTCTGATAGCTTCTCTAAACATCAATCAACTCAAAGAAAACCAAGATTTCTTCTTTTTAGAAGCATCGATTTCTTCTTGCTCTTGAAGTTCTGATAACGTATCAATCAGCATCATAATTTGATTGGTATTCATCAAATACGGATTAAACTGATTGCCTGTCGAAAACTTGAGTGCCAGCCCCTTGTTTTCATCACTTGGGATTAAATATTTCATTGACCACTTACTCCAATGACGCTGCTCAACTTCACGGCACTCGATAACTTGCAGTGCATAATGTCGATCGTCTTCGACCAACTTTCTAAGCAACTCATTGATAACAGGTCTCGCCCCTTCAATACTTTGCAAAAAGTAATTGTGGTTAAACACCAAAGCACCCGTAATACCATTGCGCTCATTATTTTGCTGCGCTTGAGTAAGAATACGTGTCACTTCACCAGTAGGATTGTCGTTGTTATAACGGCTAATATAAGTTAAACGTAAAATAACATGCTCACCATGACGCATTTTTAGACGATCTAATTCCGATAGCTCAGCTGATTCCACAAGAAACTCCAATTAGTTTGCTAGATTTTTCAACAATGACAGCACCGTTATTTTTCATAACTAAATATTTGTCATATCCGTTTTTTACTACATAAATACCGTCAACATTAACGTTGAATTCTTTTGATAAAATCATTCATACCACGTGATAAATTACCACTATCCGTATTCTGTATTTCTTTTGCTAAGATCAATAATTGCGTACTACTACCACATTGCTCTAAACTTAATAAATAACCCCAGGCTTCTACAGGTGGTGCATTCTTTTCAATATAGGTAGCTAAATCAGATTTGATCGTTTCGTAGTTAGCACTAGATGGCTTAGTTTTAAACATACTACTGATTGATTTTTTTTCTGACTCTTTTACGTTAGTGGTGCTTTTATTATTGAACGTATTATTGAACTCTATTTCAGACTTCTCATCAAAGACAGGTACTGCTGGTTGAGACTGAGTAATGACAGGTACGGCTGTCGTCGTCTGAGCAGGCGTGGGCACTTCTGTCTCAGCACTGCCAGCCACTGCTATCTCAATACACTCAAGGCTCAAAAGCAGCTCAAATAGCGGTGTAATACCACCAAACTCAGCAAACATCTTGCTACTGTCGAGTGTATTAAGATAGCTCTGATACGTGCGTCTGCCATCAATCATAATGAGTAATGTTCTGGCTTCTCGCGGCAATACACCTAGACTCTGAGATTTAATCTCTTCTCTACCTAAATCACTTTTTCGAAACACATCACCATAATTCATTATGTATACTCAATACTAGCAGTGAGGTGGGCATTCTTATTTTAAGATGCCGACCAAGTAAGTTTTTATGTTTTAAACCATTAAATGGCCAAACCCTGACTTTTCATTTGCTAATAAAAATCACTTTAAACGAAAGCCGAACGTTTAATATCATATAAATCATTGATTCAAGTGGATTATATCAACCTGTCCAATAGACTGTTAGCATTAATTTGATTTAATAGAACAGACGGTTGATATAGGATATGAAAGGTAGTTTTTATCGTTTTCAACATATAAATTGACGAAATAATAAGCGAAATAAACCTTATAAATTTAATTATTCTAACCAATACCTATTCGATTATTAACCTTTTTGAATACTCAACAACCAATTATTGAATTTTTATTATTTTGAGAATTAGAGTTTTTAATGCCATTAGTATAATCAGAAACAGACAAACGTTTTATTTCATTTAGTAATTAGCACTTACAGTTGATTCGATTTAAAAGCATATTTAATTTAATATAACTTGGACACAAGGAGGTCGAGTGAAAGTGCTACAAATAGTAGACTAAGCGAGACTGAAACTGTATCCAGTTTATAGAGGATTGACTCTGCTGCAAAGCAACCGAGTCTAGATAGATATTCAATACTTCGAGCGACGTTAACGCAGTAACGTTTTTATAGCGGAATGACTATATATAGATAAAGACAGTCTAATTAATTCCCATATGGCTTTTGGCAATATAATAAAACGACTTTTTCAAATTATTTATTGTCACATACAAAAAACCCCGCTAGTGGCGGGTTTTCTAGAACATATATTTTACATTAAAGTCTAAGGTGTATCCTAGAACGGGATATCGTCGTCTACAGGGCCGTCTGGCATTGCCGTAGGCTTAGATTGAGCAGGTTTCTGCGCAGGTTGATTAAACTGGTTTTGCTGGGCAGGTGCTTGATTGTTATTGAAGCTGTTCTGACCACCACTAGCTTGATTGTAGCCACCTTGTTGAGCTGGCTGATTGTTGCCTTGCTGACCGAAGTTGTTTTGATTGCTTTGACCACCTTGATTGCCATAGCCACCACCTTGACCTTGATTCTGACCACCTTGGTTATTATTACTGAAGCCGCCATTGTCTTGACCACCACCAGTTGCACCATCTAGCATTTGCATTTGCTCAGCGCGAATCTCGGTGATATAACGGTCTTGACCATTGGGATCTTGGTATTTACGCGTGCGCAAGCTACCTTCGATATAGACTTTGCTGCCTTTACGCAAGTATTGTGCCGCAATTTCACCTAAACGGTTAAAGAGTGCAATACGATGCCATTCAGTGGCCTCTCTTTTTTCACCGCTTTGTTTGTCTGTCCATTGCTCTGATGTCGCAACCGAGATATTGGTCACGCCGCCACCATTACTAAATTGGCGTGCCTCAGGGTCTGCTCCAAGGTTACCGATGATGATAACTTTATTAACTCCGCGCATGATACCGTCCTTTTGCTTATGAATAATTTGATGAATCTTTCTAATTTTTCGCTAATAGCATCAATTAATACTATTAGTCATATAATTTTACTTTAACCAATTTTAGTTTAAATATCTACAGACTATCTACTAAAGGCGACACCTTATGTCGCCTAGATATAGTTGTTCTAAACACACTTATCGCAGTCTCTACTATCAAAAGACAGTAATAGTGCTATTTTGCCACTTTAATCAGTGGATTAACACCATCAACCTTCATTGACTATTAGGATAGCGCTGCGACCTATTACTCTACTTAACGTCAGAGCGATGACGATGCATACTCAAAGTGACACTACCCAACTCTACGCCGAATTTTTTCATTACAGATCGATTCAGCATGATATCTTCATTAATAAGATACATCCAATCGTCAAAATTAACTTTGTAGGTCTTATCTTCAACAGGCAATTCTAATAAATAATTCCAATGGAGCGTATTACCAACGACTTCCCCTGTAGCTTCACCGATGACATCCCCTGCAGTACCTTTCCAACTACCATCAACTTGCTTGGTCAATCGCCATATACGCTGCGATTTTGACCCATCTGCCCACGAGAACCTCTCATCTAAAACGATAACATTCTCACCCTCGTGAGTGGCATCGATATCGACATAAAAACGTTTCTTGACCTCACCATTTCGGCCTTGAAACATCCCCCAACCATCAATCTGACCTGAGAAAAACTCATGCATATCGAGCATTGGCGTCGTATTTTGATAGGCTTGAATATTTTGGGTGGCACAGCCAGAGATGAAAAAAGTGGCTGATAGCCCTGCACCTAGCACTACCTTAGCTATTGATCGAGGCATCAAAGATAAAGAAGTAAAGGGTTTGGCTATTTGAGCAGCACCTTTACCAATAACAGCACCACTAGACAGCATCGTAAACTTACTCATATTAATTCCTTTTAAATAGAGATAGATTTAAGTAAAGAGGTTTAGATTGCACCTCATAATAGTGGCGGTCTATACAGTTGTTGTCTACTCTGTTTTTGACTATCCAGACCTTTTCGACAAACCTAATACCATTATGTATGGCTTATCAGATGTCCAGCGGACTCTGTGCCAAACTTGATAGCTGCTCCCTTGAATCGTCCGTCAGCTGGGTTTTATCCAATTTAAGATAGGCCACTTTCTCTTTTGCCATCACGACTAGCTCATCGACACCATCTACTGCTAGCATTTGGCGTGACCAGTCTTGCATATTGACATTTTTAGGAATACTAACGGTCGTGCTTGATAGGTATGGTGGCTGCGCAATCGGTATAATAAGCAGCAAAGCGATACCCATAATGACCGCCAATATACCCCATGCCAACAGACTAGGCTGACTCAATAATAGCCCGCCCATTGCACCACCCACAAATGCACCAAAAAACTGGCTAGATGAGCTTATTCCCATTGCCGTCGCTTTATTGGCCACTGGTGCGCGCTTAGAAATCCACGAAGGAATAGTCGCCTCAATGAGATTAAAGCCCATAAAGTACAGTAATAAGCCTAAAATAATACCAATACCAGCCTGACTGCCAAGTGCGAGTATGGCTAAAGCTGCAGTTATTAATGCCAATGCACCCAAAAATACCTGACGCATTTTGCGTTTCTTTTCAGCGATGATAATAAAAGGTATCGCTACCGCAAAACCAATAAACAATAATGGTAGATAAACCAAACCTTGCTGGCGTACCGATAATCCCATCACTTCATTGAGCTGATGCGGCAAAATAACAAATATCGCAGTCATGGTCAGATGTAGCGCAAAAATACCGATATGTAAGCGATTTAAATCACCAATTTTGAGTACTGTCGCTAATTGCTGACCGATCGATTTATTGTCTAGATTATGCTTGAGCACCCTTAGCGGCGTCGGTACTATCATTAATAGCAACATTGCCAAAATAGCAAAGCCTGCGGTGAGCCAAAACAGCCCAGAGATGCCAAGCGAACCAACCAACAGCGGGCCAAAGGCAAAAGCGAGCATAATGGAGGTCGCAATGGTCAAACCCATCGTAGCCATCGCTTTGGTACGCATCTCCTCGCGAGTCACATCAGCCAGTAATGCCATCAGTACGGCAGAGACAGCGCCACTACCCGCCAGCGCCCGACCGATAATGACCTCATAAATATCTGTCGCGTTGGCCGCAATGATACCGCCGATAGCAAATAAGATTAACCCTAAAAATATAATAGGTTTGCGCGGGAATTTGTCAGCAGCAAGGCTCATCGGTATCTGAAAAATAGCCTGCCCAAGCCCATAAATACCAACTGCCAAACCGATCAAAAATGGCGTCGCATGCGCATAATTGTTACCGTATACAGAAAATACCGGGACAATCATAAACAAACCAACCATCCGTAAGGCAAAGACACCACCGACCCCGAGGATTGCCCGTTTTTCTACGCTATTCATACTCGCCTCACTGGTTGATCATTAGCTAGTTTATCACTGCTGCTTTTATCGAGTCATCAGCCTATAAATCAAGCCCACTAGTATAAGACATTCGTCATTTGGTTGCCGAAACTTTTACTTTTTGCGCCCAGACTTAACGGTAAATGTGATGCCATATTTTTGTTATTAAGTGCATCTAATAGCAACCGTACCTTGAATAATGCCACTATCATGACAATAAAGTAAGACGGCGCAAACATTACCAGAGCAGCACTTTTAGCTTGTACAGAATTGACCACATAACGAATACCTCTCATAAAATGACATTGTTTGGCAAAATCTATAACAAACCATACCTGTTACTCACTGCTGATTTGATTTAGATTTACTTATCAAAATAAAAACTTAAAATCAGAAACTAAAACAAGAGCACACCGACTGTCGTTTACATCGTTTCGTTTGTATCGCTCTATAAAACTATCAATGCCTTTATAGAGCGATATGAATGACAGCATTATCCACAATTTTAATAAACCACTTCGACTTCATTGACGCTTTCAACGTTTAGACATTTTTTTAAATACAATTTTAGCAAATAGGAAACCTATCACCGATGGCACATGACCATATCGCAATACGCGGCGCACGTACGCACAATTTAAAAAACATTGATTTAGACATACCACGAGATAAATTCGTGGTCATCACTGGTTTATCAGGTTCTGGTAAATCATCATTGGCATTCGATACTTTGTATGCTGAAGGGCAACGCCGTTACGTCGAGAGCTTATCGGCCTACGCACGTCAGTTCCTCTCACAGATGGAAAAGCCTGACGTCGATAGTATCGAAGGTCTATCCCCTGCGATTGCTATCGAGCAAAAATCAACCAACCATAACCCACGCTCTACGGTCGGTACGATTACTGAGATTTATGATTATTTACGTCTGCTGTATGCGCGTATTGGTACACCGTTTTGCCCTGAGCATGGCGAGCCAATGGTCGCACAGTCGGTCACCGAAATGGTCGATCAAGTCATGGCTTTACCAGATGACACCAAGATTATGATTTTGGCACCCGTCATTCGTGAGCGTAAAGGTGAGCATACCGTCTTACTAGAGCAGCTCATAGGTCAAGGCTTTGTCCGTGTGCGTGTCGACGGCGATGTCTACGATACCGACGAGCTACCAACACTCGATAAAAAGAAAAAACACACCATCGAAGTGGTGGTTGACCGCTTTAAAGTCCGTGATGACTTGGGCAACCGCGTCGCAGAAAGCTTAGAGACTGCCCTACGCTTAGGTCAAGGTCTGGTTACGCTGCATTTCATGGATGGCAATCCAAAAGAAGGCGGCGATGACAATCAAGTCATGTCAGCCAAGCATTCTTGCCCTGTGTGTGATCGTGCCGTCTCTGAGCTTGAGCCTCGCATGTTCAGTTTTAACAATCCATACGGCGCTTGCCCAAGCTGTGATGGTCTCGGTAAACGTCAGTACTTCTCCGCTGAGAAACTGATTACCCATCATGAGAAATCACTTAACCAAGGCGCCATCAATGGTTGGGATAAGCGTCACGCTTATTACTTCGGTCTGCTATCGACTGTGTGCAATCATTTTAAGATTGACATGGATGCACCGTGGCAAGACCTGCCAAAAGAGCAACAAGACCTCATTATGAATGGCTCTGGTAAAGAAAAGTTAACCTTTAATTTTACCGATGAGCGCGGTCGTAAAACCAATAAAACCGTACCATTTGAAGGCGTGCTTCCTTATCTAGAACGTCGTTATGCTAAGACGCAAAGCAATCTCGTACGTGATGAGTTAGCCAAATACTTAGCTGATACCACTTGTAACGTCTGTGACGGTGCGCGTCTGAATGAAATCTCACGCAATGTCCGTGTTGACGATCAGACCATCGCTCAAATCGTCAAACTCTCTATCGGTGATGCAGCAGAATATTATAAAACGCTAAAGATTGGCGGGCATAAAGGTGAAGTCGCAGAAAAAATCTTTAAAGAGATCAATGAGCGTCTGAACTTCCTAGTGAGTGTTGGACTGGATTACTTATCTCTTGCCCGCTCTGCTGAAACGCTATCGGGCGGTGAAGCACAGCGTATTCGTCTTGCCAGCCAAATCGGTGCCGGCCTGATGGGAGTGATGTATGTACTCGATGAGCCATCTATTGGACTCCATCAACGTGACAATGATCGCCTACTCAAAACCCTAACGCGCTTGCGTGATTTGGGCAATACGGTACTGGTCGTTGAGCATGATGAAGATGCGATTCGCCAAGCGGATCACGTCATCGATATCGGTATCGGCGCAGGTATACATGGCGGTCATGTCATTGCTCAAGGTACAGTCGATGACATCATGGCAAACAAAGAATCGCTGACTGGACAATACATGTCTGGTAAAAAGAGAATCGAGATTCCAACCGTTCGTCATCAGCCAAAAATGATAGATGTGGAAGTCAAAGGAAAAGCCAAACCGAAAAAAGTACCGATGACGATTGAGCTAAAAGGTGCCTCAGGCAACAATCTACATGATGTGGATTTGACCATTCCCATTGGTATTATGACTTGCGTGACTGGCGTATCGGGTTCGGGCAAATCAACCTTGATCAACCGTACGCTGATGCCATTGGCCGCGACTCAGTTAAACAATGCTTCAACACTGATTGCCGACAAGTTTGAAAGCATTAGCGGTCTTGAGCATTTGGACAAAATGGTCGATATCGATCAAAGCCCAATTGGTCGTACACCGCGCTCAAACCCAGCGACTTATACGGGTGTGTTTACCCCTGTGCGTGAGATGTTTGCACAAACGCAAGAAGCGCGTGCCCGTGGTTATAAAGCTGGTCGCTTTAGCTTCAACGTCAAAGGCGGACGCTGTGAGATGTGTCAAGGTGATGGTCTTATCAAAGTTGAAATGCATTTCTTACCAGACATGTATGTACCTTGTGATACTTGTGAAGGCAAGCGCTATAACCGCGAGACCTTAGAGATTCACTATAAAGGCAAAACCATTGCCGATGTGCTCGATATGACCGTTGAGGACGCGACTGAGTTCTTCTCAGCCATACCAGCGATTTATCGTCGTTTGCAAGCCTTGATGGATGTTGGTCTTAGCTATATTCGCTTAGGTCAATCTGCACCGACACTCTCAGGTGGTGAAGCACAGCGTGTCAAACTGGCTCGTGAGCTTGCCAAACGCGATACGGGACAGACGCTCTATATCTTGGATGAGCCAACCACTGGTTTGCATTTCCATGATATCGATAAGCTGCTCAACATCTTGCATGCCCTACGTGATAAAGGTAATACCATTGTGGTCATCGAGCATAACTTAGATGTCATTAAGACTGCGGATTGGGTGATTGATCTTGGCCCTGAAGGTGGTAAAGGTGGAGGCATGATCATCGCTGAAGGTACGCCTGAGCAAGTGGCGGAAGTCAAAGAGTCTTACACGGGTATATTCTTAAAGCCGATGCTTGAACAAAGCATGAAAGAAGTAAGCTGATACCAGTTAATAAACTATTGATAAAAGGCCACTCTACTTAATAGGGTGGCCTTTTTTGTTGGGTACTATTTTATTGAATACTATAAAGCGCTACCCAGTCCATGAGTTGAAAACCTTAACTGATAGATGTGTGTAAAATTTCGACCTGTACGGCTACATTGCGTTACCTTTCTTAATATTTATTAAAGATACTTAAACTTTGATTGTATTAATATTTAAATGGTACAACATCATGCGCAAATGCATGCGATATAGAAATAATTGGTTGAGAACGATATAGCGTGCATGAATCGACGCTATTTCCTTTTATACGACCTTTAAAAACTTTAAGGACTTTCCATGAAAAAATTACTATTTATTGTCTTAGCCTCTACTGTTGGCGTTGCTGCCTGTGCATCAAGCGGAACATCAAATAGCAGCCACAATCACAAAAAACCAGCGATGTCAGCTGACATGAAACAAGCTATGGATGATTGTGCTAAAAATGCTGGCGTAAAAATGTCTAAAGACAGTCGCCCAAGCCAAAGTGAGATGAAGAAATTAGAAGCATGTATGACTGCAAAAGGTTATAAAAAACCTGAAGGCCGTCCATCTGCACATTAATTAATATCTTTAGATAGTCGATGATGAAAAGCCACTCTCTAGTGAGTGGCTTTTTTTGTTGAGAGACATAAAATACTCTCCGTTCAGCTAATGTTTCTTGATGACAGCCACAACTCGGACAAGTCAATCTCGCTTGAAGTATCACAGTTACATCTGCACTCGGTTGCTTTAACTCTCTTTTAAACTGAATCAACCATACAATCATTGGGTATTGTAGTCTTCGCCCAACATATAAATTTCAGAGGAAGAAATGGGTTCTGATACAAATGATGGCATCATTACTAATATAGATAGTATCTTATACAAAGCCTATATTCGAGATGCCTATGAAGATACCGTTTTCTACTACGACTTATGTAAATATACAGGCAAGGATATATTGCTAGTAGGTACTCAAGTCACATATTATAAACTTTATTATAAAACCCCAGTTGCCGTTGGTTTATTGACTAAAAAAGAAATATGTCATACTGAACTGTTCAAGAGTTATGATAAAAAAAGACATTATTCAAGTCCTTATGAACAGGGATTTGAGATGTCCACGTATAAGACTTTACTTCTTGGTATATGTTTTTTATTAGGTATCGTTATAGGTTTACTTAACTTGTTTTGATTTCAATAGATAAGCTGATGCTGGAAATTAGAGGCCTGTATGAGTGCAAAAGGGTATAAAAACCTGAAGGTTAAGGTCCTCCGCAATAATTAGTATTTTCAGATGACTGATGATGAAAGGCTACTCTTTAGGGAGTGGCTTTTTTTGTTTGACTATAGTAATACTTACTTCCAGACTTGCCACCATTTTTTGCCTATAAAATCATTATTCTTATATTTAAAAAAACCTGAATCAATTATATGTTCATCTAATGTATGAACATCAAATCCAATTTTATCATTCATCAATTCGTGCAAAATTAGTTGCGGTAGTGATTCTTCAGTATAAAACTCAGTCTCGCTATCAGCGATGAAAATAGACCTTTTCATGTTCATAATCTTCATCATTCATAAACTTTGTAGGCAAACTTCTCCATTTGGACTCAATCTCATATAGCTCGCCTTCATCGACAGTAATTTCATAGGTAATGCTGCGAAATTTTCTGACAATCTTCTTATCGAGTATAACTGCATAACTGTAAGTACCTCCACTATCATACTCTTCGAAAACAAAAACAAATTTAGGAACAAAAGTCTTCTGAATCATATCCATATTATATGAGCTATTATTCTGTAGAATTTCATCAACAAATTTGGAGTTAGATACTATCAAATATTTATCAGTCTTAGCTATGAAAAAGCAATCCTCGTCTCTACAATCACAATGCTTTTCAATAGGTATAAATTCTTTATTGAATAAATTAGTCAAGACCGACATAAAATCTAAGTCTTTCGTATCTGTTTGGATTACAACGCTGCAGAAGGATGTACCCATAACTTATTCTCCATTTTTACAATAATTATGCCTCACATACCGTAGCATATCTCATGAAACCTCTTAAAATGTCACAATTCCATTCAAATCATTAATAGTAAGTCTATAATCTTATGAATTTCAATACACATTTAGAAAGAAATAAATTGGCTGTTATTAGCGCTCTCAGTAGTGACAAATCAGTATTGATTGGTGAGTTTATTATTATTCTAAAAAACTCGGCTTCTTTATTAAAAATAGGTAATTTTAGTTTTTGGATTGATGAATTACAAAACATCGACCATTCAGAAATCCCAATGACAAAGCATGCAGTCGTTGACGCTCAAAAATCATGGAGTGAACATAGTTATAGTAGAACAACCTTTGGAGATATATTGTTAGATACATGTGAAAAATTATTTACCTATTCGCAGGAAGATGACCTCTGTAGCACGCAGGGTCAGTTCCACTATTATAAAGATAAGAATACAAATCTAGTTTTCAAGCAAAGTGTGTTTGGTTATATTGAATATGTTGATAGCGCTATGAATAAGATTACTGATACTCAATGTGGTATCGCCTTGGTTTCAGATTTACATGGAATAGTTGTAGTTGATGACTTATATTAGCTAACCAATATATAAGACTATATCATCTCTAAAACTCTCTGCTTCATCAAGCTTTTCAAGAAACAGCTCAATTCGTGAAAGAATATACTTCCTTTCAGATAAGTAATAAACATCTTCTCCTTTCAGTAAGAATTTTCTTAATAACTTCAATTCTGTTATTACTTCATTGAAACTAGCTCTCTCTACTTCAATGCCATATAAAAAGGACTTTAACCAATATAGTTCATTCTCATTAGCAAACTTATACCAATAATCCCTATAAACTCTCTCAAAAGATATTGGAAAACTGAATTCTTCTTCATCCGAACTTTGCGCATTATCAACCATTCCCATAACAGACATATTCTTTAACTCCACATATTGCTTTGAAATCGCAAGATACTCTCCGACCTAAGACTTAAGGTAATTAACGTTTAACCTAAACAAACTCTCTTTCAACATTCATCATCCGTGCATCCACCGTACGTTCTATCCTCTCCTCAATTTGGCTGCACTGCGACTCGACTTCACGTTTAGACAGGCCAACGATCACAAACGTCCATTCACTGGCATCATGCCGATCACGCTCACCGCTTTCATATACCGCGATGCTTGGCGTATTGCCAAGGCCCATAATTTGGGTACAGATTGCAACACCTAGCCTACGATGTAATTTCAAAATCAAACCAGTCATTTCTCGATATTTCATTGCAAAAAAGCAAGCCTCTCGACTTGCTTTTTTTATTTACCATGCTCTTTTAATAGTATCGTACTTATCTAATTGTACCGATCTATTGAGGTGCTTTAGCAGCCGCTTGATAAATTGGCGTAACTTCAGGCAAGAGTGCTTTGATTTTAGCGATACGCTGCCCGGAATTTGGATGCGTAGACGTCAAAGTAACTAAAGCGCTACTACGACCATTTTCGGCCTCCATTTTTTCCCATACTGACACTGCAGATGCTGGGTTATAGCCTGCCTGCGCCATCAAACGTAAACCACCTGCATCAGCTTGTGATTCTTGACTACGAGAAAACGGCTTATCAATACCTAGGTCATTAATTAAGCCCAACGCATTATCACTTAACCCTGTTTTTGACTGTAGTTGCGCACCACCTAACTGCATCGCTAAACCAGTCAGAACTTTTTGCCCTGCGTCCTTTTTACTGTGCTCAGACAATGCATGGGTCATTTCGTGTCCCATAATTGCAGCGATTTCTGCATCGGTTAACTTTAACGTCTCTACAATACCTGTGTAAAAGGCCATTTTGCCACCAGGCATTGCCCAAGCATTTAGTTCAGGTGACTTTATAACAGTAATTTGCCAATCAAAAGGAACGCCTGTTGTATTGGCTTGAACGGCGTAAGGCTTTATACGATTAAAGACTTTTTTAACTCGAATAGCAGTCGAAGAAGTATTATCTACTGCGCCTTGACTCTTGGCACTAGAAACCACTTGAGAGTAGCTTTTTGCCGCATCGCTATTTAGGGTAGCAGTATCGTATCCTGCCATATCGGCGACAGTAGTACAGCCTGCCAAAGTAGTAATGGTGGTAAGCAATAGAACATTTTTCATTTTATTAAAAGTGGTCATTAGACGTCCAAGTTAAAAAATACAGTTGAAGTAGGTAGCTAGATAAAGGTAATGAATTGAGAATGTAACCAAGATGTAAGTAATGTGTCTGAATTATCGAGGAAGAGATTATCACCATAGAAAACAAAAGTCTATTAATTTTATAATCTATCGCCTATTTTCCGTCGCAAGTCATACCCAACATACATCTGAAGTATATAACGTCATTATTTTAATTTGAGTCATTGCTTAGAGTACATTCTGCAATCCAAGCCCACCTAAATAAACACTATGTCTACTATCATCACCCACGCATCTGCGCTAGTCTCTATCTTCTATTGTCTAAAAAACCTTATCCTTTGTAGTCGCATCAAATATAATGTCCAATAATGCCTGCGCGTCAGCACCCAGACCCTTTATAATAGCGTATCAATAACCAATATGCGTACTTCCACAATGACTTCTATCAGTTACGTAAAGCAGCAGCGCATTACCCGACTATGCGTGCGCTGCGGCCTACTTCTTATGCAGTATGGTGCTGAGTCTGCCATCGTGGTGGACTTGTCCAAGCGCTTGGGCATTGCTTTGGGAATGAACAGCGTAGAATGCTCGCTGAATTTTAATGCCCTTACCTTGACCACTATCTGTGATGAGCGCTGTATCACGACTACCAGAGACACGATCAATCAGAGTATCAACGTCAATTTATTGGTGCAAATTCAGCAAATCGTTAATAAGACCGAAGACACCATAGATAATGATGATTTGATAGATCTGACTACGCTTGCCTTTGATGAGTTAGACAAGACCGTTTATCCAACATGGCTAGTCGGCATATTCGTGGGCATTTCTTGTGCCGCATTTGCTTATCTTAACAGTGCCAGCTGGTTGATGACGGCGGTGACATTTGTCGCTGGTATGGTGGCGATGCTTACTCGTATTTATTTGTCCAAACATCACTTTAACCCCTTTATCACCGTTATCGTGACAGCATTTATCGCCTCTCTCATTGGCGCAACTACTTATTATTTTGATATTGGGAACAATGCCGATATCGCTGTTGCCTCTAGCGTGCTGTTACTGGTGCCCAGCTTCCCGCTCATCAACTCTTTTTCAGATATCCTAAAAGGTTATGTCAATATCGGGGTTGGACGTGCCGTGTTTACCTATATGTTGACCTTATCCGCGTGCGTTGGCATCGTGATGGCCCTTGTTTTACTTCAAATACAGCACTGGGGGTTTTGACATGTGGTTTATAGAAACCGTTGTACTGTCTTGCATCATCACCCTTGGTTGGACGCTGATGTTCACTGTTCCCAAACGCTACATTCTGCCGTGTTTGCTCATGACTGCTTTTGGGTTTGGACTAAAGACTGCCCTTGTCCATCAGCAAGTACATCTTGTAGTAGCCAGCTTTTTTGGGGCAATGCTTGCCAGTTTTTTGGGCGTGTATTTTTCTAAGAAGTATACCCTACCACCCAAAGCGCTTATTTCGCCAAGTGTCATCTGTATGATGCCCGGTATCGCCGCGTATAAGGCAATGGTCAGTATGGTGCAGATTGGCTATTTCGGCTATTCAGACGAGTTATTTAGTCAAATGATGGTGTACTTGTTTGAGGCTTTGTTTGTGACCTCAGGATTGGTACTGGGTTTGTCGATTCCTGGGCTGTTATTTTATAGACGTCGTGCTATTGTTTAAGTGGCTCTAGATAAGCTTAGCTATATAAACACTGACCACATGGAAGCAACTCAACACACCTTAACCATAAAAAACTTGTAAGATGGATTATAAGACCCATTACAGTAGAGTCCAGAACACTAGCATTCAAAAAAATAAACCTTAAAACTGTACCAATAACAATTTAATAAAGAGACCTGATTATGACCAAACATTATGACTATATCGCCATTGGCGGCGGCAGCGGCGGCATTGCTTCAATCAACCGTGCAGCAAGCTATGGCAAAAAATGCGCCATTATCGAAGCCAATCAACTGGGTGGTACTTGTGTGAATTTGGGCTGTGTTCCCAAAAAAGTGATGTGGTATGGCGCGCAAGTTGCCGAAGCCATCCATAAATATGCGCCCGATTATGGTTTTGATGTTGAGTTTAAAGGTTTTGACTTCCAAAAACTGGTCCAAAGCCGTCAACAGTACATCGAAAATATTCACCGCTCTTATGATAACAACTTGGCGAAAAATGGCGTCGAAGTGATCAAAGGTTTTGCCAAATTTGTCGATACCAATACCGTAGAAGTGAATGGCGAACTCATTACCGCTGACCATATTTTGATTGCTACGGGCGGTCACCCGATTCAACCAAACATCAAAGGTGCAGAATACGGCATCGATTCTGATGGCTTCTTTGCTTTGAATCACTTGCCAAAACGCGTGGCGATTGTAGGCGCAGGCTATATCGCTGTCGAAATCGCAGGCGTACTAAACAGTCTGGGCGCAGAGGTGCATTTGTATGTGCGTAAACACTCGCCACTACGCGCATTTGACCATACTATTGTAGAAACCTTGCTGATAGAGATGGAGCAAGATGGCATTCATCTACACACCAACACTGCCATCAATGAAGTCAATAAAAATGACGATGATAGCCTGAACCTATCTACCAATAGTGGTGGCGAAGACTGTGTTGACACAGTTGATTGCTTGATTTGGGCCATTGGTCGTGCGCCTTCTACGGACAATATCAACCTGCAAGTGACAGGGGTCGCGACAACTGAGACTGGCAAAATCAAAGTCGATGAGCTCCAAAATACCAATGTCGACAATATTTATGCAGTCGGCGATATTATCGAAAACAGTGTTGATTTGACCCCAGTGGCGATTGCCGCAGGTCGCCGCTTGTCAGAGCGTCTGTTTAACAATAAGCCTAATGAGCATTTAGACTATACGTTGATACCGACAGTTATCTTTACTCATCCTGCCATCGGTACAATCGGTTTGTCTGAAATTGACGCGATTGAACGCTATGGCAAAGACAATATCAAATGCTATAAATCGAGCTTTACCTCTATGTATAGTGCAGTGACTCAGCATCGCCAAAAATGCACCATGAAATTGGTATGCTTGGGCGATGACGAAAAAGTCATCGGTCTGCATGGTATTGGTTTTGGTGTCGATGAGATGATTCAAGGCTTTGCCGTCGCTATCAAAATGGGCGCGACTAAAGCTGACTTTGATAATACGGTTGCCATTCACCCAACTGGCTCAGAAGAGTTTGTGACGATGCGGTAGTTGACGATGCGTTAAACTTATTATCTTAGCTAAAAGTAAAAGGCTACTCTCAACGGAGTAGCCTTTTTAGTTTGGGTGTCATAACCTAAATAATGAAGTGCCTTAGTGTACTGATATTATTGACTCACTATAAAACCATTCTTTAAGTTTCGCATGACTCACCTTCCCCGTCTTAGTCATAGGCAAACTCTCTATCAACCTAATCTGCTGAGGCATCTGATAACGTGCCAGCTTAGGCTTCAACCACTGCATCAGCTGCAAGGCGGTGATTGACTCGCTATTATTTAAGGACATACTTGAATCTAGCAGACTTGACCTACCTATCATATTTGAAAGCTCAAGTTTGCTAGTACCAATAGCATCAATCAAACTGACAAAAGCGACGAGCCGTTTACCAAATTCATCACTGTCTATCGCAATGACGGCAACTTGTTCAATCTGCGGATGTTGTTTGAGTGCACTTTCAATATCTAGCGGATACACGTTTTCACCACCAGATACGATCATGTCGTCCGCACGACCTTTTAGGAACAGATACCCTTCTACATTACGATAGACCAAATCACCTGTACTGATGTAGCTAGTCTCACTGAGATTTTTAGCAGTATTGGTCACGGCTTTATTGTCCATTGACCACGCTGTGCTAAGGTTTAAAACCCCAATAGCGTCATCTGGTGACGGTATTTGACTAGCAGTATTTGAAGTTTTCTCAATCGGTAATATTTGTAAGCGCACGCCTTTAATCGCTTTACCAATACTATCAGGATAGCGGTGTAAATCAGCTGGAGTCGCCATGACCCCAAAACCTGATTCGGAGGTGCCATAGAGATTGAACAAAGTATCACCAGTATGAGCCAACGTCTGCTTAGCAAGATTGGCGTCGAGTTTGGCACCACCTGAGATTATCCGCTGAACAGAAAGGAAAGTTGGATTATAAATAGCTTCTTTGGCTTCTCTACTTTTGAGCTGATCATATTCGTGCTGCTTAAGTTTGTCGTAATCAAGCAGGCGCTTGAGCATCGTTGGCACTAAAATAAGCGTTTCAATCTGATTATGATAAATCAAGTGACTGGCTTCAGCGCTATTAAATTTATCACTGATAAAGATACGAGCAGAGAGCAGTATGGAGATAATGAGCGCTGACAATCCATAACCATGATAAAAAGGCACGGCAATATAGACAGAGTGATATTTAGCCAGCTCTACTTTATTCAATAATGCCAAAAAAGGTATAAGCATCGCAAGCGGTGACGGCTCACGCTTAGCAAATTTAATACGGCCACTGGTACCGCCTGTCAGCACATTTATTTTACCTGATGACTGGCGTGCGATTTTATGGCCATTTTTTCTATACTTAGCTGAGCCCTGATGAGTCGCTACCTTTATATGTTCAAATCTTGCAGCAAGAAACTGGTTCAATACTTCGGTACGAATTACTATTGGCGCTGTCTCTGATTTAAGCACTGATACCTTTGACACAATGCTGACAAATTCATCATCACAAATAAGCATATCGTATGCTTGTTGCTCAATAATTTTCTCGATTTGACTATAACTCATATCGGTATTGAGCAGCGTGATATCAGCGCCAGTACGTGCAGCTGCAAATAAAGCCAAGACGCTACTGCTATGATTGGCGCAGAGTAGCGCCACTTTTGCTTTATAGCGTGAGTGGTTGCTAGTCTTAGCATCATTGCTCATCTGTAATTTTTCATTGAGATAAGCCGCTAATGACAGGGCTAATTCATAACTCTGTTGATAGCTGTACTGTTGGTTTAGCGTACTTCTATTAGGTGCAATATGGCTAGCAAATTCGAGCAAGACCATCAGGTTTGCGCCATGCTTATAAATAGATTTAATGACACAAAAAATACCTTTTGGTGTCAATAAACCAATACGGTACAAGTTGCGAATACTGATAAACATCCACCCCAGCCATGATGATGTTAACTGGCTACTTTCATCTTGAATCTGCTGCTTATTACTCTGATTCTGATGGCTATGTTGGTGGCTATTAGACATTGATAAGTCTCTATTCGTTGTGTTAGACCTTGAAGGGTAATGCCGTTTTATTAGTGCGTGCCCTCATTTCAAAAATGGTGATAAAAATGAGATAAATTGCAATCAAACAAGGAAAATAGCGCAGATAATATTGAGATATTAGTCAGCTAGTTAACGCCGTTTAGCAAGATTTAGCCATTTTTAACCCATTTAGATGACTATCGATTGGATTGAGGACACGCCCTAGCGTGACTGGTGCCGATAATAACTGCGAACACAAAACTCTAATGGTCTTTTGAATAGCAATGCTAGAATCTCGACAGGATATAACCACCAAGGCTTAAAACTGGTTTTTTTATGAATAATAAGCCTACTAATGAGTGCGGCTACTTGCTCAGTAGTCATAGTAGGCGCAGATTGATAGATAGCCGTTGGCGCAATCATACGAGTGCGAACCAAAGGCAGATACAATGTACTGGTCGTTATTTTTTGCGCATATAATTCTGGTGATACTGACCGAAACCACTGATCAAAAGCAGACTTAGAGGCTTGATAAGCAGACCATTTAGGCATTGGTGGTAGCAATACATTGAGTGCGGATACATTGATGATATGCCCTTGATTGATACCAAGCTGAGGTATCAAACCTAAGCATAATTTAACAGGCGCTAGATAATTTAGACTGATAGTGCGTTCATAATCATGACCACGCTCAAGTGAATCCATGACAGAGCGCATGATAGATTGGCCCGCATTATTAATAAAGATGTCTACGCTGAGTGTTTGTAAAAACTGGATGAAGCGTTCGAGTGATTCATCATCTCTTAAATCTATGGGATAGATACTGGCTGATGCATTGGTTTGATGGATGTGAGCTTGTACCTGCTCTAATTTTTCCGTGGTTCTACCGACTAATACTAATTTAAAGGGCTGCAGCTGTTCATTCTGTCTGTTATCCGAAGTGGTTAGACTTGCCAATAGATAAGCAAGCTGCTCACCGATGCCATAACTTGCACCTGTAATGAGTATGGTTTTACCAGCTATATCATGAGCCAATCGCTGCTTTTCTTTACTGGATAATATACGACTTGGGAATAGTAGCTTTTCAAGTAATCGAATGCTTAACGGTTGCGTTCGATCTGTATCTGCCTGCGGACTATACTGGTTCATAATGAGTCAATAATGTGTGAGTTATATTGAATAGGCGCTATTAGTTTTACCAATTATCTAACGCTCACATTGTCAAAATGCGTCAGACTTTCCAGACTTCCCTGCTCGCTTTGTAGTACTGACTTGATTAAGATGTTCTTGTTAGATTGTCTCACTGTAATGCCTTGCTTATTGATCTGATAGACTACAGGCTTATTGAAAAAGCTAAGCGTCTTTTTAGCGGTATCATAGACAAATGACCCATCATAATACAGCTCGATTCTGTCATTTTTATCGGCAAAGGCATAATACATCTGCTCACCTTCCTTGTCATAAGTCTTATTTAAAACCATTTTTTTACCGTTATCTAAATCCAACTTATAAACGAAAGGCAATGTCCCATCGTGGCTTTCGTTATCGTACTCAGGTAACATCTCATAGCTATCTTCTACCATTTTGCCATTCACTCTTGTGCTCTCGATGATAGAAATTAATTGTTTTGGATTATATTCTTCTACAAGCACATGTACGGCCACTGGCTTATTATCGATCACTTTATACTCTGAATACTGATGCCATCCTGCGCCACTCTTAGTCATCGTATACAAAGTTTGACTGTCTTTATTTATACCAAAAAAACCGCAATAGCCTTGTGCTAAATCAGTAAATCCTTCGCTATGAACGAAAGTCTCACCATCTTTTAGATAAACTTGATAAGAAGGCCCACCATAGCAACCGTTGCGCCCATCTTTTATCGCTAAATCTTTTTGTCCATCAAAATTAAAATCGTCATAGATCAACACACTATGTTCACCATAAGGAATACTGACGATATTGGCACTTACTTTTTCACCCAATTCATGTTCTTCGCTATTACTTAACTCATATTCAATATCGATACTAGCAGGTTGACTGATAAGGGTTTTATGTGTTTTCTCATCTATAATTTTGATGATACTGTTCGCCTCATAACCATACTCACCTACTTGGTCAATGATTGCATAATAATCGTCTGAGAAACCTTGGATTTGATAGGTTTGCGCCAATGCCGAATAGGACAATAGCGGCGAAACTAGCAGCCCCGACAATAAAGCAAGCGGTTTGAGTCTCATATTAAGTATAAAAGTCATATCTGTCCTTAGTGCTTAAAACTTGCTGAACATTTAAAGATGTATTCGAATAGCCAGCAAATGATAGGATTAATACAACTATCTTACTTAGAGCATATTCTCAATCTACACAATACATATTCAATGAGCTATACAGAATTATAACTTTAAACCCAACTTAATTTCTCGATATTTGCCTATTTTTATTTGATATTGCTTTTTTATAATTGAATCACTTCTGTTTGAATAGCTCTGAAAAGTTTAAGTGAAGTCACGTTCATACAGACAGCGCAATCACGATGCTGCTATCATGCCATTAATAATGACCGTTGAGAGATGACTGTGTGGCAGGTGTATTTATTTATATTACCGATTGGTCTTGGGATCATGACGTTAGCAACAAGCTTGCTTTGTTTATTTGCTTATCTTATGTCTGATGATAATGCCACGCGCTTGCCAGCATTTAATTGGTTTAAGCGATTAATCATCGTGGCATTTTTATTGTTAAGCATGGGTCTATTTATGACCTTTAGGCATTTTTGGGGTTAAATAAAACATCCTAGTTCTGAGTGTCTTTTTACTAGACCTACATTATCAGCCAACCATTTTTTCTAGCTCTAATAGCTCTAAATCTTCACGCTTTGGCTCGCCATTATTGCCATCATTGGGAAACGGCATTTTATTACCATTTAACTGATAGCCACGGCGCTCATAATAAGCCAATAGCTCAGGACGATGGCTAAGAATAGACATGGTCAAACGGCTCGGCTGATTCTGTGACTGCAAGTGGCGATCTGCAAAAGTTTCTGCTGCTTGCAGGATCACGTTACCAACGCCCTGCCCTTGTAGCACAGGATGTACCGCAAACATACCGATATAGGCTTTTTTATTTGAGTCAGCATCAGTTTTAATATCGACAGCGATACAGCCAAGTATCTCACCCGTTTCTTCTCCATCACGGTTGCCCGTGGTCGTTTTTGGATAGACAAAATAATAGTGATTGGGATCATTAATCACGGCAGCAAGCTCGGCTGAGGTGGTTCGAATACCACCAATCAAATCAGCCTCGTTGGTCCAACCTGCGGTCTCGCGATAGCAGCAATTCAATAGCTGCTCAAGTGCGCTAATATCGTCTAATGTCGCTTCACGTAGAAATATAGACTCTTTACTCAAGTGGTTTTCATTTATAGTACTCTTATTTATAATATTTTCGCTCATATTATAATTTTCCTTTTTTGTTCATGTATAAAAAAACTGGCTTAGATCCCTAAGCCAGCCTAGGGCATGTCATCACTTAGATTGTGAGGCTTAAAATGAGAAAAATTGTAGATAAATGAGGAAGAAATTGCCGTTAATATGAACATATTGACAAAACTTCTGACGATATTTATCAAAATTTAGCCATTTTAAGACCACTAAATGTATTAATGTGCTAATTGATGACATGCCCAAGATACTAATACTTATTCTTTAGTAGTGCTAGAGCGATAACACTTTTGCTTGATTAATAATATCGAATCCTGAGTTGATTTGAGCACGAGTTGGGGCTTGACCTATACGTAATAGCTCAGCAAAAGCAATTAGCTCTTGGTCGCGCCCTAATGTACTGGCCGCAGTGGCTCGGCTATTCTCATTACTGTCATCGCCATCATTAAAGTAGTACTCAATATAATCGAGCGTATCTGGGGTGCCAAGTAATATGCTGTTGTCTGGTGTTTGGGCATGACCACTATAGCGTAGGCTTTTGCCAAATTGCATGGTCCAAAAAAATGGCACACGGGCATCTAACGTCTCTACTGTCTCGTCTTTTAATATCGCAGCGGCTGCTACAAGCCCATGCTGTAATGCCACACGCCAATGCTCAATACGCATACGCCCCATTTGCCCAGATGCTTTTGCGATATCACCCAGTGCATAAACTCCATCACGCAATTGCAGCTTGCTATCGACCTGTACCCCATCAGAGTCGTTGACCTCTTCTAACAGCTCGGTATTGGCAGATACCCCAGTACCTAAAATCACAATGTCGGCATCGATATGCTCGCCATTAGCAAGCGTCACACCACCTACTTGTGAAAAGGTTTGTCTTGCCTCACTGCTGTCAGATTTATTTTCAACCTTAGTAATTTCATTTACGTTGGCATTTAACACAAAGTTAATGCCGTTTTCTTCATGCAACTTGATAAGTGCTTTGCTAACAGTTTCTGAGACGATATTGTCCATCACACGGCCAGACTGCCCAACCACTGTAATTGAAGCTGTCGTGCCTGCTTGTGCTAAAGCTGAGGCGACCTCCATACCAATAAAACCAGTACCGATAATTACCACGCGCTGATCATGACTGGCCGCTTTAATCAACTTGGCATCATCCATACTGCGTAAGGTATACACGCCATCTAAATCTGCTCCAGTAATAGGCGGTATAGATGGCGACGATCCTGTGGCCACTACCAAATAATCGGCCGATATCGTTTCGTCACTACTATTATGATCGTTGCTGTCACTACTGTCACTAACAACCATTAACGTACGCTCATTGGGCAATACTTTGCTCACGGTTTGATTTAAGCGCAAATCAATATTATTGTCTTTGGCCCAGTCGCTACCGCCAAGCAGTAACTTCTCTTCTGGCATATTCCCTGCCAAAAAAGCTTTAGACAATAACGGACGATTATAAGGAGCTTTATTGTCAGCACTAATCAATGTGATATCACCGCCATACCCGGTATTTCTCAGGTAATGTGCCGTCATAAACCCAGCCGCACCGCCGCCCACAATTACAGTATGAGTGTCTTCCAATTTATCATTTGGTACGCTGATATTCTCTTTGGCTGATGTTGTCACAATCAACTCTTCACCATTGTCAGTCAGTTGATATTGGGTCAAGCCTTCAGTGGCAATCGGCTCCAATAACGTGCCATCACGACTATCAAAAGTGGCATGATGCCATGGGCAAACCACACGGTTGCCACAGCGTAACCCAGTGCCTAAATCCGCTCCCGCATGTGGGCATTTACCATCAAACGCATGAAACTCATCGTCGTCTCGAGTGATTAAAATGATACTATCATCATCTTGCTTGTATGATTTCATACCGCCACTTGGAATATCCGCCTTGCTGATAGTAACTGTGTTAATCGTTGCATTGGTCATAAGTCTTCCTTAACGGTTATAATGGATTTCTAATAAGAATGGGGTGAAAACAACTCTACTTAATCAAGTAATTCAACAGATATAGTCAATCCTCTATAAAAGAGTGACAGCCTTAACTTCGCTTGAAGTATCAAACATACATCTGTACTCGGTTGCCTTGTATCTCTTTCAAACTGAATCAACTATAGTACTGATTTTCAGAATACTTTTTTCATAACCTATTCATCGATAGTAGCAAGACCATTTAGCACACGCTGTTTCTTTGTATATTTACTGCGTTGCAAAACGTAAGTTTGCGAGTTTCTTTCAAACCCTCTATGACTATGACTTCCATTTTAAATTTACAATCAAAATAAAGGACTACTTTATGACTTATCCAGACAACCATATTGAAACGCCTACGATCTCTGACTCTGAACCACATTTGGAGAGCAAGCCAGTTACGAGTGCATCTGTTGATATCGCTGATATCGATATTGCAGCTGCCGCAGATACTGCGCAGTTGCCACAGCCGATGCAGCCACCGTTAAAACAGGCAACTTATAAAGCCAATACTACGGATTTCATCGTTAATGAGATATTGCCATTAGACTTCACCAATGAAGGTGAGCATCTATGGTTGCATATCGAAAAATCAGGAATGAATACTGCTTATTTGGCCAAACTACTATCAGAGTGGGCAGAGATTCCATTGCGTGATGTTGGATATTCAGGACTGAAAGACCGTCATGCACTAACGACACAGTGGTTTAGCCTACGAATACCTAAGAAGCAACTACCAGTAACTGAGTTTGCGCCAATAGATATCGGAGAGACAGAGTCAGTCACTATTCTCGCCCAGCATTGGCATAACAAAAAGCTCAATCGTGGTACGCATCGTGCCAATCAATTCGTGATTACCTTGCGTGATATTCAGTTTGAAAATATCGATACTGAGACACCAGAACCTGAGCAATTATTGTCTGCAAAAGAAGCAGTCGAGCAGTATTTATCGAATATTAGTCAAAGCGGCGTCCCCAATTATTTTGGTCCTCAGCGTTTCGGTCGTCAGGGTAATAACGTCAGAGAGGCACTATCACTGTTTGCCCGTCCACCACGAGCGCCTCGCCCATCGTCTAAAAAAAGCAAAAGCAAGCGTGCCCCGCGAGAGCAAAACACGATGGAGCTGTCTGCAGCCCGTAGCTTGATATTTAATGAGATATTGGCAGCACGCGTACGAGATGGTAGCTGGAATACTGGTCTATCCGGTGAAGTGTTTAACTTGGATGGTTCAGGGTCTATATTTACCAGTGAAGAGATAGATGACACATTACGTGAACGAATGGCTAGTGGTGATATCCATCCAACAGCTGTGATGTGGGGTATAGACAATGACAAAGTCAGTAATGCGGCGGCAGACATTGAAAATGATACTGTACAACACAGCCTTTTATTGACGCAGTTAGCAGCAGGATTAGAGCAACGAGATATAAAGGCACAACGACGAGCGCTGCGTTTACCTATCGAAGCATTAACATGGGAATGGCGTGATTCAGAAGAAGACTCGCAGACACTCGTGTTGAATTTCACGCTAACGACTGGCAGTTTTGCAACCAGTGTATTGGCTAGTTTGGTACAGCAGTTGGTTTTTTAATTAAGTAGATACAGATTAGGACATTCATAGATGACATCTATCATCTATGAATGTCCAGCTGCTTTATCGATTTTTAATGACTATAAAGCGAATCTATCTTTGTATCGCCTGCTTTTAACATCTCGTTAGCACTCACAACTTTATCGCGCCCGAGGCCCTTAGCATTATACAAAGCCTTATCTGCCATACAAATTAAGCGCTGACAAATATCTTGGGGCAACTGCGTTGTGTCGATATTTTTACCAGCTCGTTCACTATTCGACTTACTGACCTGTGGTTTTTTAAACTGATACCCTGATTCGGTTTGTGACAGTTTTTCGCATGTGTGCTTTATGCAATGACGCTCATCATGAGTCAGCGTGTATAGCCCGAGACTAGCGGTCACGTTAAAGGTAGTATTGTCATCGACCACGATGGTTTGATCAGCGATGCTTAGCCGTAGTTGTTCGGCAATAACCATCGCACTATCATGCTTCGTATCTGGTAGCACAATCAAAAACTCCTCACCACCATAGCGGCTAACAATAGCATCATCTGTCAAAGACTGTAGTAGTGCTTGTGCCACTGTCACTAACACTCGATCGCCAATATCATGACCATAGCTATCATTGATATCTTTAAACCAATCTAAATCTAATAGAATTACGCTAAAGTCTTGAACACGTTCTATGCTCACCAATGCCTGTTTCATTTGCATCAGACCATAACGACGGTTTTTTAGTTGGGTCAGCTCGTCTTGATTGGCATGTTGTAAGGTTTCTTTTCTACTGTCATCTAATATCACCAATAAAGTACGAAACATATAAATGATAAAAATGGCTTTTGGTAACGACATATAAATATGGGTAGAACGCCACAACAGATTGGAAGATTGACGCAGATAATTGACACTATCCCAATTTAACCTTCCATTTGGCAGGACAGTAGCAGCGGTAGCGTCTTTCATCATAGCCATCTCATTATAAGTGACATAACTATGAATATTAGGAGGCAGCGTCGTAGCAATCATTTGACGCAAATTTGGTAACGTAATGCCAGCATAAGGAAGAAGCGTTACCACCAAGATAGCAATAATTTGCCCTATAAATGCTCGCCATACATACCGCCGGCTAATGAGCATCATTCCTAGCATAGCACCACCTACCAGTGAGACACCTGTTACCAGACTACTATGCCCTAATATGGTGATAACAAAGGTAATATAGGCACTATAAATGGTGATAAGTATCGCTTGCCACGTATACAAATTGCTCTTGGCGTTTCTAACGGGTGAAAAACGACTGGACATCCATAGTAAAAATACACCTACCATGGACACGAGAATCCATAGTGGATAGAGCAGAGTTATATCAACGTAATTACTATAAATGTCGCGGCGATACCAAACAAATAAGCACCACAGCCAATGTGAAAAAACCTCAATCACCATAAATGCTGCTAGTAGAGCAGTCCTATCAGCTGCTTCCCACTCAAAAACTGCCTTAGAAAGCTGCTTGTAGCCTAGATAAAACTTAGATACAGCCATAATGGGCTACCGCAAATAGAAAAATTGATAGAGCTAAAACCAGAATAACAACTGACAACTCATGATTACTACTGAAACCAAAACTACTTATTCAGTGTGGCCATTCATGCCTGAATTATCAATCCATTTGATAGGTTCACGCGTCAATATCTGACGCTTTGTTTTAAACATTATTTCAATTGATATATTAACTCAGGCAACCTTCAAGATTAAACGATAATCAACCACTTTTCAGTGGATTTTATAGGTATTTTTTGAATACTTGTAAAACACGAATTAAGCAAACATCTTAAATGACTGCCAAATCCCTTGCTGTTCGGGGTTCAGCGTTGGTACATCGCCCAAACGTCGCCACGGCATATTACTACCATGAAAGTCACTACCAATTGATGTGACAAGATCGTGCTCAGCGATACTACGATCGACCATTCTGCGGGTGCTAACTGGCTCACTATTGGCGGGCAGCTCACAAGCATCACCGCCTAACTGAGCGAACTCTTCGATCAGTTTACGCACACGAGTGGCTGAGAGTTGATAACGTGTGGGATGCGCCAGTACAGCCTTGCCACCACAAGCATGGATTAGCTCGATACCATGCTGCATCGTTAGGGCCTCGATTGCCACATAAGCAGGTTTATTATCCGCCAGATATTTATCAAAGGCCTTTTGTACGGTTTTTACTTCACCGCGCTCAAACAGTACTTGCCCAATATGCGCACGCCCTACTGCTTGAGGATTACCACCTGCTTTCGCAAGTACCGCTTGCCATAGCTCGTCATAACTGATATCTAGCAATTCACTGAGTTTTTCCGTAATCTTCTGACCACGTGTGGCACGACTGTCTTGCAGCTGCTGCAATGTTGCATGCATTTTTTCAAGATCAGTGAAATCAAGCCCAAGTACATGGATAATCTTGTTGGTCGATTTGTTTTTACCATAACCGCCGCTGAGCGTATGCTCACAGCTTATCTCAACACCATTGATGAGTTGCATATCACAGGCCGTCGCAGCGACTCTCGCCTCATCAATTCCCGCTAGCGTATCGTGATCAGTCAGAGCCAATACATTGACGCCAGCCGCGTGGGCGCGTTTTATCACCTCCGTTGGCCCATAAGTACCATCAGAGCAAGTGCTGTGACAATGTAGATCGAATTTCATAAATAAGCCTTAGCATTTTAAAATAATAAGCATTAAAGAGAGTAAAAAGAGAACTACAGTAGTAGCTAGCTGTTGTGTAGTCTATTCAATACGAAAGTCATTCAAGCAAACCGAGTGTAGATATATATTAGACACTTCAAGTGGGGTTAACGCAGTAACACTTTTATAAAGGAATGACTGTATTTAATATATAGAACTACTGACATTATCGAATCGTTATATTGGATAGCAGCGCTGCTCATGAGCCACAATCATAAAGTGTTACTAAGCAAGCCCGCTATATAGAATGATTATCGCTTTGATTGCTTTTTTTTGGTGCAGTAGACGTGTAAACTACCCCATACGTTTTTGGTGGACACCCTATTTGTTATGAAAGCCCTATTAGACTTTATTCCTTTAATTGCCTTTTTCATTGGTGCGCGTCACAGTGGTATTTTGGCAGGGGCCGGTGCTTTACTCATCGCCACTATTATCGTTTATGCGATTCATTTTATTCGCCAAAAAGGCAAGTTTGATAAGCAGCAATGGGTCGTTTTACTATTAACCATTCTGTTTTGTGGTGGTACCTTAATCTTACGTGATGACATCTATCTGCGTTGGAAATCACCAATTATCAACGGTATCTTTGCTTTGACGCTATTAGTAAGTGCCGCTATTAATAAGCCTCTGATGCAGCTAGCAATGAAAGATGTTTTTTCGCTCACAATGAGTGGCTGGAAAAAACTCACCATTGCTTGGGCATTGTTTTTTGCCATGATGGGCGTCTTACATTATATCACAGCGTTTACGATGTCAGATGAAGCATGGATCAACTTTAAAACCTACGGTTGGATTCCAATTATGTTGGTGTTCGTTGTGGCTCAGTTTGCGGTACTAAAAAATTACTTAAATCCAGAACTGACAAACAAAACCACTAAGTAATACTTAGGCTATTATTTTATAATAAATACGATTTTTGAATATCCATAGTATTTCAACTATTCACAGTATTTTAAACATTTATAGTAACGGCATTAGTTGCTATGAATTGAGCTTTATTGATTAAACACACTTACATCAATCATTATTTTATTGAGGAAGCCTTATGTCCTTATTTGCCATTATTGGTCACGATGTTGCAGAGAGCAGCGCGCAACGTCAGATTACCCGTATCGAACATCTTGAACGTCTTAAAGTATTGAACAATGAGCAGCGACTCATTATTGCAGGTCCAAACCCTATTGAGCATGGTCAAAGCGCTATGTCAGGCAGCCTAATCATTGCTGATTTCGACTCTCTTGAGGCCGCACAAGCATGGGCAAACGAAGAGCCTTACTTGCGTGACGGTGTGTACAGCCATGTAGATATCAAGCCGTTCATTCAAGCACTGCCAAAACCCGATGACAGCACATCAGACAAAGTAGCAACGTCGTGAGTCAGCGTGTCTCTTATTTGAATACACATCATTACAAACTCAGCATAGTTCCATTAATACTTATGGCTGCTACATCGGTACAAGCTGTACCAACGGTAACGACTATGGATGTGACCGACCCATTGGCAACGATACCGGTGACAGAACCTGGAGCACTAAACGCTCAACCAACCAGTAACTCGGCGTTGGATATCAATCGTACTTTAGCAGCGCAACTGCAGCCATCTAAACAGGCGTTGTCCGATGCCAATCAAGAGTTACTAAGCCGCAATGCACAGTTGCAACGTCAGGTAAACGACTTGCAGACTCAAGCAAACGTTTTGGTTTATGAAAGTAAAGGTCAGATTTTCTTATACGGGGCATTTACAGTATTAATCAGTCTGTTGGTTGGTATCTTTATCTCGTGGCTAGTGTTTGTCCGCCGTGAGCGTTGGTAGCGCACTCTCTATTTATTGCTCTGTCCTATGTGAGTGTCTATGTCTATTATGTCCACGTCTGCATCCAAAGAAATGCCTAACTCTCCTGCGCAATCTAAAACTGCTAACGCACTAAACATCATCACTCCTGCCAAGATTGATTGGCAGGTAGACGATACGGGTAATCAAGTGCCCGTATCAGGTGAGTTTGGCGATGTGTATTTTTCACATGCAGATGGTCTAGCAGAGTCACGATATGTTTTTTTGGCGCATAACCAACTACCAGAGCGACTGGCAAGCCTTGCCCCAAAGCAATGCTTTACGATCGCTGAATTGGGATTTGGTACAGGGCTCAATCTATTAGCCACTTGGCTGCTATGGCGACAGTTACGCGAGACTCATCCACAATTAGCAACGGCTCGTCTACATTTTATTACCACGGAAAAATTTCCCATACCCCTTGCAGATTTAACGCACATACTGACATTGTGGGCGCAGCGTGCGCCTGAGCTTGCAGAATTAATTACGCCTCTTTTGGCCGCCTACCCACCTCTTATCGCTGGCTCTCATCGTCTAAACTTCTTTGATGATAATTTGACCGTTGATATGTGGTTTGGTGATGCTGCTGAGAGCTTGGCCAAGTTAGCATTAGATACTTCGATAGAACCTACGCCCTGTGTTAACGCATGGTTTTTAGATGGCTTTGCCCCTTCTTGTAATAGCACCTTATGGGCAGAAGATATCTTTACTCAGATAAAGCGCTTATCCTGCCAACACACTACCGCTGCGACCTATAGCAGTGCAGGTATCGTTAAACGTGGGCTAAGAGAGCATGGCTTTGAGATTAACAAGGTAAAAGGCTTTGGGCGAAAAAACCAAATGATAACAGCTGTTATGACTGATGCTGCCTGTTTATCTGAAATTAATAGTCAGAGTAAGCCTGCTAACAGTACACACAATACTCCTGCTCATAGCAACCTTAAGCCTGATCATAGTATCGTCATTGGTGCTGGTGTCTCAGGATTGCTAACGGCTTGGTCGCTAGCCAATCGTGGTATTCAAGTCACTTTATTAGATAAATCCGCACCCTTAGCAGGCGCATCAGGCAATCCTCGGGCATTGCTTGCGCCCAAAATGACACCGATTCATCATGTCGATGAGCATTTACACACCATAGGTTATCTCTATAGTAGCAGACTATATCGTGTGCTGAATGAAACAGCTGTACAGCTCAATATAGCGCCCATATTGGAGCCAACAGGTGCTCTTGATTTACTAATCAAAGCCAATATCGGTACAGCGCAAATTGCAGATTATCCTAATGACATGGCAACCACGTTATCGCTTACGCAGGCGCAAGATGCCAGCGGATTAAAGACGCAGGATGTATCGGAGAATCTATATTTACCGCAGTCAGGCTTGGTGAATCCACAAGCATTAAAAGATACGATTCTGACCCATCCGCTTATCCATTTTCAGCAGTTAGCCGTTAATAATATTAGCGAGATGGAAAGTCATGTTTGTATTGAAGGGTATGATCAAAATCAACAAGTAACATCTATAACTGCTGATAATGTGGTGGTTTGTGCGGCGTTTGAGAGCCATCAATTGGATCAGCGTATTTTTGATTGTCGTAAAATTCGTGGTCAGCTCTCATGGTTTACGCCTACAGCCGAACAACTCGAAAACTTACCTAAAATACCACTCAAATATAGTGGTTACTGTACGCCATTCACTGCCCAAGCGGGTGATGAAAACTTAAATAACACAGCAAAAGGCCAACCTCAGTTTCTACTAGGGGCGAGTTTTATACGTAATGATACGAACACGGATATCCGTGAAGAAGAGCATCAGATTAGCCGTGATAAGTTGGTCACTGCCATTCCTGAGATGGCGTCGGTTGTGCTGACAGATATAAGTGGATGGCAAGGAAAGGCTGGCGTTCGTACCCAAACACCTGACTATCACCCTATCGTGGGACAATTAATAGATAGCGAACGCGTTTGGGTAATGAGTGCGATGGGTGCTAAAGGCTATGCCATTGCACCACTATGCGCGGAAGCGTTAGTAGATATGATGCTAGGCTCGTTTACACCTTTATCAACCGCGATGCTAGCACGCCTTTCACCCAACCGTACGCGTTTGCAGACACCGCTGACTTAATTGTTTCTTTTAGTCGAAGGCTTTACTCGTTGCCTTCCATTTTAGATTTAACCGAACCGAAAAGCGATTTTCCAGAATCAGATTCAGGTGCCCCTTGATGAGCAATTTTAGCGCTGCCATCATTTTTCACTGTAGTCATCGGGCTAGCAGTCAAGGTTCGAATTTGTGCCTCATCACGCGTGTTCTTTTGAATGGTCACAGCGGCAAACAAACTCATGGTAAATGCCATCATATAAAAGCCTTTTTCACTGAGACTTAAACCGCCCGCATTCATGAGACCCATCACGATAAGTGCAATAGACAATCCTAAAGCCGCCCAACTGATTAAGTAGTACATATTCGTCGTTGGGATACCTTCACTACGGTCACGCAAGGTTTTTTGCAAACTGATCGCCGAATAAAGACCAAGCGCCAGCACTGCTAGATAATAGCCCTTTTCATTCAATAACATACTTTGTGCATTCCATAGTCCCAGTAGATACGCAAGCACACCGACCAGCATGACTGCCCAAGACGTCCCGACATATGCAGTTGTCGGCTTATACGCAGCTAGCTGACTCTTAGTAATCGTGTCATTGTTCATCATGGTCCTTAATTAAAATAAGCAAATATTCGGTAAAGAGGGGCAACTTTTATCGACCTCTGTTTTGCCTTAACATAACACAAGCGTGTTATATTGTAATCTAAAATTATTTTTAAGATAAACAGCCTTTTTAATGCCAGAGTCCCGACATGTCTTTTTTTGCCTTACTCATCTTGCTTAGTCTAATTCTCATCGTGCCCATATTTTTTGTGATGAAAGAAAAATCTAAGCACACTCAGAATGACTCTATACAACGTCATCAAGAGTATCTAGCATCTGCACATCATATCGCGATCCAGTCTCAAGCAGAGCTAGCCTTAAGAGAAAAGGTAGAGAATAGCCAAACTAACAAACTTGACGTTATTAATTTTTCAGCTCACCACCCTTTTATTAAATTGCTCTATGATGAGCAAGTTCCTAAGGTCTTTCGAGCCACGATGGATGATATTGGGCAGCAATATGAATCTACTCATCATGATGAAATCACTGAATCGCAATTATTCACCCTTAATAAGCTCATCGCGACACGTGTGCCAGAATTAATTACTGACTATTTGAGCCTTGATCAGCACTATGCAAAAACGGTCATCATCGACAAGAATCAACAAAATACCAGCTATGACGTCGTGTTAAGTCAGTTAAATTCAATTTTGGACTTTTCACAAAAGCTGAATACCCAAAGCCAAAATGGGGTCGTTGATAAGTTACTGGCTAGCCGCCGATATCTGGATGATGTCTATAAAGAAAGTGGCATGGCAGCCGATAGTCTAAAGATAAAGTGAGTCTAGTATGTCTTATCACCAAACCACTCTTACGTTACCTGCTTATGCACGCGGTCTTCACATCATTACTCCGATAGTTGAAGACGCGATTGACCAGCTGATACCTCACTCTGACAATGCAGGATTGGTACATCTGTTTTTGCAGCATACCTCTGCTAGCCTAACCATTAACGAAAATGCTGATCCAGATGTCAGGCTAGATGCCGAAGACTGGCTTAATAAAATCGCACCCGCTGATCAACCAGAGTATCGCCACACCCTAGAAGGTTCAGATGACTTGCCAGCCCATTTTAAAAGTATGCTGTTTGGCGTGAGTTTGACCATTCCACTTATTAATGGAACGCTAGGATTGGGGTCGTGGCAAGGTATTTACTTGTGTGAGCATAGATACCATCTTGAAAAATATGGTGAGCAGCGAAAGCTGGTTATTACGGTTAATATTTAACAGCACCACTGACTCTTGCATCTTACTGTGCTTAAATAAAGTACGCTTATTGGATAACTACCCTATTATGAACAACCTTACTTTAAACCCACTAAAATCCAAGTCTTACTATAAAGTAATCCCTGCTGTTTTCTTTAGTGCATTGCTACTGACTGCCTGCCAAAAAAATCCAGAATCTGAAGCCGCTAATGAAGTACAGACGGAGACAGCGGTACAAACAACGCCCGTCACGACTAATATCAACGGCATTGATGCTGATGAAAACTTAGACAGCAATACCGACAGTACCACAGCGCAACCAACCGATTCAGAGAGTGATATTAACTTGAGTGAGTTAGAGGGTGATCTTAATACTACTAATACATCAGCAAACAGTGCTGCTGTAGCACCCAATCCTGAGCAAGCCATTACGGGTGCACAAATAACGGATGTCCGTTATAAAAGTGCAGCAGGTGAAACCCTATCCGTTGTCTTTCAAACCTCGGCAGCAGGTATGCTTAATGCTATCCTCACCTTGCCCAATAAACCAAAGCTGACGCTAAGTGCACCAGAAGGCCAAGGTAATAACCCCACCTATCGCTCAAATGATGGCAGTATCGAGCTTGTCAGTCATGCTGGTGGTGGTACTATCGACCTTGTCCAAAATAACAAAATCACTAGCTTTGATGCTGTCAGTGCAGAAGCAGAAGTCATCACTGAGTAATATCTGAACCTTAACATTTATAAAAATTTGCCATAAAAAAGGCGGCATACGTTACGATTAAATAGTAACGTATGCCGCCTTTTTACTTATTCTTTTATTTTAGCCAAACCCTGTGGTTTTCCCGAATAGGCTGACCAACCAACTTATCATTGCCCATAATCCCAAACCAATCACCACAATGACGATTAATCCTAAAATATCAGGGATATGCAGGTACAGCCAAGCAACGATTGGATTACGCCAAAAAAAACCAAAACGACTTTGCTGTTGCTTATCTTCTAGCGATTGATGTAAAAATGGTCGATCCATATGCATGGTTTCAGTGATGCCATACTCATCATGTAGATGCTCATGCACGATACCCAATGTCTTACGACTCGGACGAATGAATATATCGAGCAGCGTCCCAATACCAGGCACGATACCTACTACCATATCAATAAGTGCTAGCCTAACTGCTGGCGTCATCTTATGTGCTGGCACACCCAATTGACGACCCAATATAAATGCATAGCTCGTCAGTGCCAGTCCTGCTAAATCGCCCGCCAATGGAATGGTTGAAAGCGCCGCATCCGCACCCATACCCTGTTTGGTAAACGGTATCCGTACCAACGAATCCATTGTATTGGCAAACTTTGCCAATTTACGCTCGGTCGCAATGACTTGCTCGCGTGTGAGACCATGCTCAGCCAGTCTTGCCTGATAATCGATTTCAGATATATTGGCATCAGATGATTTCTGCATTTTTAATTTTGACATTGTATCCACTTCATCCATTAAGCGTCGTCCATATACAAGCGATGGCAATAAGAGCAAAAACGTAACGTCCTACCCAAATATTAGCCAAAAATGCCTGAAAGCAAGCCAATGCATTGTAGCTAGCACAAGCACTGTTTTGCTTGGCAAACATCATAGCCACTAATGCCAAACCAAATACTGGCGTAACACCCAACGTAGTCGGCGCAAAATAATGCCACATAACCACGCCCATAATGAGCAAAAAGAGAGTTTGTAGCAGCGAGATGATAATAACGTCATAGCGGCCAAATAATATCGCCGTTGATTTTACCCCAATTTTCAAATCGTCCTCGCGGTCAGCCATTGCATACTGCGTATCGTAAGCCACCGTCCAGCACATATAGGCTAAAAACAATAACCAACACCAGATATCAGGAGCACCTTGTACGGCCACATAAGCCATCGGTATCGCCCAACCAAAAGCTGCTGCTAAAAATACTTGCGGCAAATGTGTATAACGTTTCATAAAGGGATAAATAAACGCCAATATAACGGCACCAAGCGACCAATAAAACACGGTAATAGGTAAGAAAAACAACAGGCTGGCACTTAGTAGCACCAGCACCAAAAACGCAGCGATGGCTTCTTTACCTGATAAACGCCCGTCCGCTAATGGGCGTCCTTTGGTACGGGTCACATAGCCATCTACTTTGCGATCGGCAAAGTCATTAATCGCACAACCAGCCGCCCGCATAAAGATTGCGCCTAATGCAAATATTATAAATATTTTGAGATTTGGCAGCGCTGCCGTTGCTCCTTGCTGCTGAGCTTGACCCATCGCAGCCAGCAGCACGCCCCATAATGTTGGCCATAGCAGCAATTCAATACCCACTGGCTTATCAAAACGGGTTAGTTGGATGTAGGCCTGTAATTTGTCTTTAAATGTCATGGCTTTCTATTATCATCAATATAATATGTTGTGTGCGTGTTTATAGACTTTTTGCTAAGAGCGCCTAGAATGACTGCTTAATGAACTGACTGCTGGCTACTGAACTTGTTTCCATAATCGATTGGCTTCGACCAGTGACAGCTCAGGATACTGTTTGCGTAACGCTTTAATCGCCGGAATCTTATCTTTCTTTGCTGCTTGCTGACGCAAAAATGCCAATTGCTCTTGTGGATTGCTCAGCTCTTTTAGACGCGCTTCAAGCCGAAGAATTCGGGTACGCAAAATGATATTGATCAATAATAGCACTGCACCCATGGCCCAAATAATTAGCGTTGACATTCCTTGCTCCTAAATCCATTTTTTTAAACTTAATGATTATAAACCTGCTAACTAAGGCTCGTCCTTATCACCAAATACCACATTTAAAGCATTCTAAACAAAATAACCGTCAAAACGAACTGCTTCATTATGCCAGCTTTCATTGGGTTGTTGGCTTGCTAACAATGGCGCATGCTGAGGACGTTTTACGATAACGCGCCCAGAGTGCTGCGCATGCTTACTGACAACAGTCTTTGCCGATGCTAGCAGCTGGCATTCTTCATCGAGTGTTGGAGGGCTTGCCAATTGATGCAATGCTTGCATGTGCTTACCAACTTTAGCGCCCTTACCTGTCTTACTATCTTGATAGCTATCCTCTGGAAACATAGGGTCCAGATAGACGACATCGATGACGTTACTCTCGCTAGCATCTGACTCAACGTCTAGTCCTTCAAAATAACTAAGCGCATCCGTATTTATGATATGTAAGCGTGACATCAGCTTTTGCCAATTCGGCAATGTACTCATGCGCTGCTGCTCTGCAAGTAAGAGCAATGCCATCAATGGCTGCTGCTCAAGCATGAAGATTTGGGCGCCCGTACTGCCCAATATCAAGCTATCATGCCCAAAGCCCGCCGTCGCATCAATGACGAAGCTATCCGATGTGAGCTTGGCAGCTTGTAATAGCAATTCAGACTTTCGTCCTGCACTCACCACACGACGTTGCAGTTTGTCCCACTCTGGTGCGACACTCAACCCATCACTAAGCCATGATAGTTTATTTTTATCATCCAATAACAAAATAGGTTGAATGGCTGTTTGGCTTAATTGCTGACGACGCTTTTGCGTTAACTTATCGACAGACAACTCAGCTTTTAATTCGATTGGTAATCGGTGCTGCTCTATCAATACTTGCAAGCTATCCACTTGCTCTTGCTGCGACTCACTCACATAGAGTAACTGGCATTGCATCAAGGCATTAGCCTGCTTAGAAGCGTGTTGCAAACTGCTCATAACTGCCCTCTTTTTTACTGCTTATAAGGCTATAAACCATCGTGATGGCTTAACCTGCCATTTGATAACCAAAGCCCCAAGCAGCGACCAGCACGATAACACCCGTAATGATGCGTAACCAAGCAAAGATCGTAAAGTCACGACGGCTCACCCATGCTACTAGCAGGCGAATACAGAGTAAAGCGACGATAAACGATACGATGGTGCCGATGCCCAGTACTAACCAATCTTCACTGTTGGTCAATACGTCACCATGTTTGATTAAGTCTAATAGTGCCGCGCCTACGATAACTGGAATACCTAAAAAGAATGAAAACTCTGCTGACGCTTTGCGCGAGACACCAAGCCACAGTGCACCAATAATAGTCGCACCCGAGCGTGAGGTCCCTGGTATGAGAGCTAGACATTGAAGCAGACCAATCATCAGCGCAGTTTTCATGCTGACGTCTTCTGCCTCTTCTGCAATGACCGTCTTAGGGCATTTTTCTACATAAAATATCAGCAGACCGCCGATGATAAGCATAATCGCGACAACGATTGGATTAAATAAATAAGCTTTAATCTCATCAGCGAAGGTAAAACCAACGATCATCACAGGAATGGTGGCGACAATTAGGCTAAGTCCCAGCTGTCTTGGATTGGTCATGCCCTCTGCTTTACCCGTTAGCAACCCCATAAGCGCTTGCCATAGTCTGCCCCAATAGTCATAGATAACGGCCAAGATAGCACCCAGTTGGACGACGACGACAAACAAGTCGACCTTTTCTTTGGTCCAAAATCCCATTACATCTGCTGATAAAATTAGGTAGCCAGTGCTAGAAATGGGTAAAAATTCAGTGATACCTTCAACGATACCCATGATGACAGCTTGAATTAATAAAATGATATCCACGGTGGCTTTCCTAGATACAGACCTATTGGTTAGTACAGTTTTTAGTGTGTTGTTGTATTTTACATAGTGCTAAAAATGATGGGGATTGACTACGCTTTACCTTGCTCTTTAAGGGTTTTCCAAGCTTGGTTACGTAAGTATTTTGGTAAAGCTTGTGATGCTTCGGTCCCACCTACCGCCATAAACTGGGCGATACCGAGCTGACCGATAACTACTGCATTCGGCGACACGTCTTCATGAAAAATCTGATTATCACGCAATGTTAATAGACCTGAGCCATTACCGACGATGGCTATATCGAGCGTAGTCTGACTGTCATAATCTAACAGCTGCTCGGTGCTATCGCTATCATTGGCCAAGACTGGCTGCATAATGGCTGCTTCACTATCGATTACTGCATACTGCCCAAAATATACTTGCTGCATACGGGCATCAAGCGCGCTATATACTTGCGTCAGACCATACTGCTGATACGCACTCTGAGCAATGGCTTGCAAACTTGAGACGCCCACACAGGGAATATCATGTGCCACAGACAATGCCTGTACTACAGCTGTATTGATGCGGATACCACTAAATGCACCAGGCCCTCGATTGAATATTAATGCCTGTATATCAGCAAGCTTTAATTGCGCTTCGGATAAGGCCGCATCAATCATCGGTAAAATTTGCTGAGTCTGCTGGCGCTTACCTGTTTCGGTATGACTCGATAGCACCTGACCATTCGAATCCAAAATTGCGATTGAGCACTGATCAAACACGGTATCCATTGCTAAAAACATCATAACCTCGGCTTGTACTTTTGGTGTTCTAAATTGGCTTGTCAGCTTTTAATCATTTTTTATAACGATTTATCATTTGTACATTGTAAAAATACTGACAGAATAAAACAGCGCCTATCATAGCATTTAGGGTACACGTATTTTATTAATTTCTACGTTTTTCATACTTTATCCATAAGGGCTTGACCAAATTAAAAGAAAAGAAAAAACCTCAAAACCATATCAGTTTTGAGGTTTCTATCAGAAAGTCATAGATAGTACAGTTAGCTATGGTTTAAAAACGCGTTTTAAACTTTTTTGGCACTTGATTCTGCATTTCCTGCATCTGCTTTTGCATCTCTTCGGTGCTCGGCATGTTATTTGGATCAAGGCCCATCTGCTTTGCCATTTGTTCTGGGTTCACATCTTTCGGGCTGCCTTGTTGACCGCCGCCACCGAATAGTGGGCCACCACCGCCGCCACCTGCTCCACCGCCGCCCATCAACCCTTGCATAGACTTCATCATTTTACTGATGCCTTCAGGCTTGGAGATCATTTTCATCATTTTGGCCATTTGCTTATGTTGCTTGAGCAAACGATTGACGTCTTGAATCTCGTGGCCAGAACCAGCAGCAATACGACGCTTACGACTTGGATTAATCTTATCAGGGTTTTTACGCTCAAATGGTGTCATAGAATTGATTAACGCTTCCATTTCACGCACTTTTTCTTCTGGCTTGGCATCTTCGACTGCTTTTTGCATATCAGAGCCGCCCATACCTGGCATCTTGTCTAAAAATCCTGCCATGCCGCCCATACTTTTCATTTGCTGGAACTGCGTCAAGAGATCCTCAAGGTCGAACTCGCCGCCCTTTTGCATCTTTTTCGCCATTTTTTCAGCTTTATCACGGTCGATTTTTTGCTCGACTTCTTCCACTAAACTCAGTACATCACCCATACCAAGAATACGCTGAGCAATACGCTCAGGATGGAACAGCTCTAACTCATCTAGTTTCTCACCGCGACCTAAAAACTTAATCGGCTTACCTGTGATCGCACGTACAGAAAGTGCAGCACCACCGCGTGCATCACCATCTGTTTTGGTCAGAATAACACCTGTCAACGGCAACGCATCATTAAAGGCTTTGGCGGTATTGGCAGCATCTTGACCTGTCATTGCATCAACGACAAATAGCGTCTCAGATGGATTAACCGCTGCAGTCAGCGCCTTAATCTCATCCATCATCGTGTCATCAATATGTAGACGACCAGCAGTATCGATAATCAAAATATCTTGATATTGGATTTTTGCTTCTTCGATAGCACGCAGCGCGATATCGATTGGGTTTTCGTCAGCGCTTGAATTCACAAACTTGGCATTTACCTGACCTGCTACTTGCTCAAGCTGCTTGATGGCGGCTGGACGATAGACATCAGCTGAAACCAACATGACTTTTTTCTTATGACGCTCTTGTAAAAACTTGGCCAACTTACCTGCAGTAGTGGTTTTACCCGCACCTTGCAGACCTGCAAGCAAATAAACAACAGGTGGCTTACCAGTCATCTCTAGCTGTTGATTGGCACTGCCCATCATCTCAGTCAGCTCGTCATGGACGATTTTGACAAATGCTTGTCCTGGAGCTAGCTCTTTTAGGACTTCAGCACCAAGTGCTTGCTCTTTAACACGCTTAACAAAGTCGCGAGTGACAGGTAGCGCCACATCAGCTTCCAGTAGCGCCATGCGCACTTCACGCATAGTGTCTTTGATGTTGTCTTCGGTCAGCTGTCCAGTACCCACGATATTACGCAGGCTCGACGATAAGCGTTCTGTTAAGGTATCAAACATAAATAACTCTCAGTTAAAATAATTCTCGGTTAAACCATTTGAATGGCTTATAAATAATATTCGGGTGCATTATGAGATGTTAGCCATTGGCTCACATTCTCTAAAAATGCCCTATAAAAATCGTATTATCAATACTATAGCATCAAGCAGGCGCAAAACTTATAGGGTTTTTGCAAAATCATTCGCTCCTAAATATATCATTTAGGGCTATCCGTTCTATTTAACTTACTCTGGCTAAACATTTATAAGGAATACGCAAGATGGTACTCAATTGGCTGCCATTTTATGATAAATTGGATAATTATTCTAATCATTCCAATAATACCACTTTAGCATTCACCTGAGCGGCTATTTTCACTCAGTATGAGACGAGGCTTTATGTCTGTGCACCTTGCATTCTTACTTGCTAGCCTAGCTTATATCTTAGTCAGCATTTACATCGGTTGGGCGCTGATTCGAAGTACACCTATTCGGAAAGACATCAGCTTGGGTCTATTGACGGCTGGCATGGTCGCGCACGCAGTGCTGCTCTATCCCTACGTCGTAACCCTTTATGGTCTAAATTTTAATCTGTTTAATACCATTAGCCTGATTAGTTTGTTTTTCTTGTTTTTCTACATGCTATTTAGTCTCTATCGCCCCATCATTAGCCTTGGCATCTTAGCAGCGCCAACGGCACTCATGGGCATGACCATTGGTTATGTTGGTCGTGCACCTTATCAGCCCATCACTGATATCAGCATTGGGCTTGAGGCTCATATACTGCTCTCTCTTGCCGCCTATTGTGTGCTGCTGATGGCAGCGGTGCAAGCGCTATTTTTACGCCTACAAATCCGCGAGCTAAAGCATCATACGATTCATCGGTTTTGGGTCAATAAACTCCCGTCACTACAAAGTATGGAAAGCTTATTATTCGATATGCTTTTGGTGGGCTTTGTCTTGCTCAGTATTGCGCTCGGCATTGGATTTGTCTATGTGCAAGACCTGATGGCGCAGCACATTGTCCATAAGACCGTCTTTAGCCTACTCTCATGGCTGCTATTTGGCACACTACTATTCGGTAGTTGGCGCGCAGGGTGGCGTGGTAAGCGTGCTGCCAACATTACTATTTACGCCTTTATCTTACTGGCCATTGGTTTTGTCGGTAGCAAGTTTGTTTTAGAGATGCTGCTATAAAAGATAAAGTCAGCAAAGGCATCATGGTCGACAGCAATACTTATTACTGCCGACTGCCATCGTATTAGATAAGTCTTCTATTTCTTCTATTCGCTTTGTCTTAGTTAAAAACCACGGTCTTGTTACCTGCCACAATCACACGGTTCTGCACATGCCAGTTCACAGCGCGCGCCAGTACATTACGCTCGATATCACGGCCAATAGCACGCAGTTCTGTCACACCTTGACGATGCGTCACACGATGCACATCTTGCTCTATGATAGGCCCTTGATCCAGTTCAGCAGTGACATAATGCGCCGTTGCACCGATCAGCTTCACGCCTTTATCATAGGCTTGACGATAAGGATCTGCTCCCACAAAGGCTGGTAAGAATGAATGATGAATGTTGATAACTTGCATCGGCCAACGCTTCACAAAATCAGACGATAATATCTGCATATAACGCGCCAATACGAGCAAGTCATTGCCTGCCATCAATTCATGAATCTGCTCTTCTGCTTCAGCTTTATTATTCTTAGTCACTGGTACGTGATGGAAGGTGATACCAAAGTTTTCTACCGATTGACGTAGATCAGGATGGTTGCTGACGACAGAGGTAATCTCGCAATCAAGCAGACCGCGCTGATGACGCCATAACAAATCTAATAACGCGTGATCAAACTTCGATACCAAAATACCGACCTTGGTTTTAATTGCATTATTGTGTAGTCGCCATTCCATATTGTGGCGTTTGGCGACCGTATGACCAAAACTGGCTTCAAAATTATCAATAATATCGCTCAGTCCTGCTAAGGCAAACTCTAAACGCATAAAATACTGACCGCCTTCATGGGCAGTTGAATACTGATCGAGAGTAATGATATTGGCGCCATAGCGATGTATAAACTCAGATACGGCTTGTACGATGCCTGCTTGATCTTTGCATTTAATCAGCAATGTCGCGGTATCGATAGCAACTGGAGCGGCTGTATTTATAGAAATGGTACTCGACTGTATATTCGATGATGAAACCGTTTTTGTATTATCTGACATAGTAAGCCCAATTAAAAATAAAACTCGCTACTAGGTTCAAATGCTAGTAGCACAGGAAACTGGCTATTTTAGTCTTTTTTGCGAGTCTTTGCTGACTGAGTTGATGATTTTTTATAATAACTGATACAAAATAACCTCAAGTGAAAATTAATCTTTACTATTAAACAATCAACAACATAGCCCATTCATTTCAGGGTATAATGACCACCCTTTAAACCAACAATAATCATAAAAATATTTGAGTATTCATCTCTTTTATGGTATAAATGTCGGCTTTAAAATTTTCTGAATTGGTATGCTTGTTATTTGCCTTTAGATAACAGTAATATCAACTCAACATTCATATAGTTTTGTTTGGTGCAAAGCTGCCGCTTGCTGTGTCCATGCCGCAAAAACGTGCAACTTGCCCAGACTGGTATGAGAAAAACTCATACCTCATAGATTAGGAGTTCGCCATGTCTCGAGTTTGCCAAGTGACTGGAAAGCGCCCTATGGTGGGTAATAATGTTTCGCACGCAAACAACAAAACCCGTCGTCGCTTTCTACCAAACCTTCATAACCATCGTTTTTGGGTAGAGTCTGAAAATCGTTTTGTACGTCTACGTGTGTCTACCAAAGGTATGCGCACTATTGACAAACTTGGTATCGATAAAGTGCTAGCAGATATGCGCGCACAAGGTCAAAAAGTTTAAGTTAAGACTTGCAGCTTGATATGTTGATAATTTTCAGCAGTTGGGCTGCTTTTCTGCTACATCTTATGTAGCTACTTAATATTTTAGATCCGTACCTATCGTTTGAAGACCCCTCATTTACAGGAAAGCTATCATGAGAGATAAAATTAAGTTAGTATCAACAGCTGGTACTGGGTATTACTACACCACTACTAAAAACAAGCGCACTATGCCTGGCAAAATGGAAATCAAAAAGTTTGATCCAAAAGTACGCCAGCATGTGATCTTTAAAGAAGCTAAAATCAAATAATTACCATTTTTATCAATGGTTTTATCTGAAAAAAAAGGGTTTATCAATTGATAAACCCTTTTTTTCGTTTTAATTAATTATCCATCACTAGCGACTAATCAAATCACTTATCAGCTGTAGTGCGTCGGCTCTTTATCATAGACATGTGCATGCCATTGGCTCATCTGCTTTTGCATAATGACCTGAATCGCTGCATGAATCATGTGCTGACCAATCGCTTGGGTATCACTACCAAGCAGCTCTTTGAGTTTTTCAGAAAAATCAATGGTCATCAATGGTGCTTCATCTTGTTCGGCATCACGCAATAGCAACCTACCATCATCCGCTTCTACTAGCTCAAGTGTGGTCTCTTTGGCAAATCCTGCAAATTGATCGGTACTCTCGTTATCTACTTCTATATCGTTATCGATATCGTATGGCATGAATTTGCTCCTTATTATCCCGTCCAATACTGGCAAAAAATCGCATGTAGCCACATTATTGTTTTACAGTAATACGGGTAAAACTGTCTTACTCATACAATGGACGCTTTCACCTTAGAATTCAAGGGCTGTCACATAAGTCTTCTACATAGATGAGCACTTAAATAAGATATTTCTTATAAAATCAATGCCAGTAACGCAGCTTTCCTAAGGTAAATAAGAAGGCCACAAACATGCCAAGGTAATAAACAAGCTTTAGCTCAAGCGTGCGATCTCGATATTTGAACGGTAGTGCAACGGTGGCAGTCGCGGTAGGCAGTATCAACAGCATGAGTAGCCAGTTTTCAATGACATTTAGCCAACCTTGTAAATCCGTGCCATTACGTAACGAAGCCAAGCCCAATAGCAAACACGCTATAATTAAGCTCGTAAATAAACCGTTTGGTAAATCTTTTGGGTAAATAATTCTGGCAATTCTGGCTGGCATAATTCGCATGTAAAATCCCAGTCATACTTATATAGCATGACTTCATGATTAAAAAGTGTATAGAAAACAGCTTATAAAATATGACAATGCTACCTGTATTAAGTAGCATCGTCTTTGCTGCTAAAGCCTTTAACTATAAGTACCCATCAACCATAGCATCGAAATACAAGACGTCAAATAGCCCAAACTAATAGCATTCCAGCTCTCGATATGCATACCTTTAACCTTGTTAAAAATACGTGATCCTACCCAGAACAGCAAGGGAATACCAAGTATAAATGAAGGCACGATTACGGCTGCATGGCGCAATACTTCTCCGACATCATCGCCGACCATTAGACGAAAGCCATAACCTGCTAGACTGAGAACGAGCGCAAACACCGCTAGGCCAATAGTGATACCTTTCGGTACCAAGCTGCGTTGCGGCGCTGTGCTTACTGATGATTCTGGCGACACTGACGAGTTGATTGAATTTTTTATGTCCATATTTCACCTACCTTTACGTAACTTGCTGTTAGGCATCGTTATAAGTTATACAGCATATTTTAAGACTCTTTTGCTCCAATAGCATCGGGGCATTTTCACTATCACACTATACGGCAGTGACTGGCAGTTATTGACAGCTTATTGGCAATTATTAACAGTTATTGGCCAATGCAAGCTCTACACGCATGGCGTCGATAGCAGCCTTATAGTCTTCTTGGTTAAATATCGCAGAACCTGCAACGAACATATCAGCGCCCGCCTCAGCTATCGCACGAATATTACTGGCTTTGACACCACCATCGACTTCTAATCTAATATCTCGGCCACTGGTAATAATACGCTGACGAACTTGGCGCACTTTGTCCAGAGTTCCCTCAATAAATGACTGGCCACCGTAGCCAGGATTGACACTCATCAGTAGAATTTGATCTACTTTGTCCATGACATAATCTAAATAATGCAATGGCGTTGCTGGATTCAATACCAAACCACATTCAGCACCACCATCTTTAATGAGCTGTAACGAACGGTCAATATGTCCACTGGCTTCTGGATGGAAAGTAATAATGCTCGCACCCGCTTCCAAGAACTGCTCAATCATACTATCGACAGGTGACACCATCAGGTGTACATCGATAGGTGCATCAATGCCATAATCACGCAGCGCCTTACAAATCATACTACCAAACGTCAAATTGGGTACGTAATGATTGTCCATCACATCAAAATGAATCACATCGGCACCTGACTCTAATACCTTTTCAACTTCTTCGCCTAAACGTGCAAAATCAGCTGAGAGTATCGATGGTGCAATAAGATATGGTTTAGAAGGACTAATCATAATTGAGCTACCTAATTGATGTATAAATAAAGTATTAATAAAATAGAAAGAAACTTGCAACTGGTGTGTCTATTATAGCAGGCATCAAGCGACTGATATTGAGCGCAGATGACTAGCGCTGCTTGTACTGAGTTTTACAATAAGCACGCCCAACACCAAAATCTCGTTTTGCTTGATGTTTGGTAGCGCGGTTGCTCATTCGCTGACGCCATAACCGAAAAGACGACGGCTTAAGCTCTTGGCGCATGAGTTTGATAACCCCTGCTTCATTGAGACCATAGCTGTGCTCGATAGCACCAAACGGTGTCCTGTCTTCCCATGCCATCTCTATCACTCTCGAGACTTGAGTCTCATCAAGCACTCTATCGCCCGCGTCATTGATATTTTTTGCAATAAACTCATCTGAGTTAGCCTTCGAGACTTGTTCACTATTGCTATGCTGCTTATTTTTTAGAGCAGCATCCATTTCGGCTTGCATGGTCTCAAGTGCTGACTGCGCACTTTTAGACTCTGAGTGGGTGTTACGTGTTGAATGGGCATCACGTATTGAATTCGCATCGGAATTAGATGCGGTTAAATCTTGATAACTTGCCATAGTTTTACCTTTTAAACATTAGCGCGTATTGAGCGGCTTAGTGAAAAGCGTTCAATATCAATGCCTAGCTAAGTTGTGCCGTGCGCCAATGATGTTCGATATGGTCGTTGATAACGCTCTGAATAAAATAATAACTGTGGTCGTGACCCGCCTGATAACGCAATGTTAAAGGCTGTTTGGCTTTTTCACAAGCCTGTTGTAACTTAGACGTTTGCAACTGACCTTCTGCTAAGAAGTTATCCGCAGCGCCTTGATCAACCAAAATACTTGAGTACTGCTGACCGACTTTTTCGATCATTTTTGAGGCATCTGCTTGCGACCATAGTGACTCGTCTTCACCAAAATACTCAGTGTAAGCAGCCTCACCCCATGCTGACTCACTGGCAGCGCATACTGGCGACAGTGCAGAAACACTGACAAACTTACTTGGGAATTTAAATCCTAAAAGCAGCGCACCGTGACCACCCATCGAGTGCCCTGTGATACCAATGCTATGGATTGGGAACTCTGAGCGCAGCAAGTCATATAACTCATCGACGATATAGCTTTGCATATTGAAGTTGTCTGCCCAAGGTGCTTGGGTAGCGTCGACATAATAGCTAGCCCCTTGACCCACAAAATAGCGTTCATCATTAGGCACATCATAGCCTTCACTACTGCGAGGAGAAGTATCAGGTGCGATCAATATCATGCCAAGCTCACTACACTTCTGCTGGAAATGCGCTTTGTGCGTGACATTGTCAGCATTACAAGTAAGACCTGATAAGTAGAGAATCGCTGGGCAAAGTCGGCCAGCAAGCGCTTCGTCAGGCAGATAAATGCTGAACGTCATTGGCGTTTTGGTAGACGTTGATTGATGGCTATAATAATGCTGCTCACCATCAAAACAGCGATTCACACTTTTCTTTGTCAGCGGTGAGTTGGCGGATAAACTGTGATTATAAGAATGATTCATGAGTGATGTTCCTTTTGTTCAAAGCAAAATACACAATATTTAGTTTGTAGTACTGGCGGTCTCAACGACTGGCTGATTACCATCATTGTTATTAACGATATTAATAGCCGTATCGGACTCGTTAGTGATACTAGCGACAGATGGTCGAGTGTTATCAAATAACACTTGTTCGAACGCAGGCAATGCTGTTTCCATGAGACTACCAATGACCATCTGCGGCTCTGATGGCTCAAAGCCCATCAAGCTTTCACGTTCACTAACACGCAATCTCGCGTCTTTAAATGCTGTCTCAAAACTGGTGTTACTTCGCAGACTCTCAGCAAAAAATGCTTGCCCAAAGTAAGTCATCTCTGCTGTATTGGTACAGCCAAATGAAGCTTTATCAGCAGCAGAGGCGGTAATCACCACAGTGGTTGGAGATGCTAAATCATCGATAAATGAGCCTGAATAACAAGCAGATACTACAATTACACGCCAGCGAATACCTGACGCATCTAGTGCCTCACGTAGCCAAGCGGCATCTAAATTATCCATCTCAATCGGTGGATTTGCCAGTTGTACGATGTCCTCGTTGCCATGTGAAGATAGCGTGAGGAATAACACATCTTCGTCGGCATTCATCTGCTGACCGATTCTTTTTAGACCACGCAAGATACTCGTCTTGGTAGCGATTGGCTCATCCATCCAGCTATAGGTGTTGTTAATCAATGAGAGTGAGTGCCCGCTGGTGCCAAAACGCACATCGAACAGCTCACGTACCTTATTAATTTCAGAACGGAAAACGTTTTGATCAGAGAAGCCTGCAACGCCCATAAAATACCAGTCAGTCTTACCTGACGTACTTGGATCAATGCTATTTAATGCTTGCTGTAATAAACGTGGCTGCTCATATAATGCAGCTTCTTCTAAAACAGGCTCTACAGGAATCTGCTTAAATATCGGTTGGTCAGCGACATTACGCTGCCAAATCGTGAGAAGTGCAACAGCACCTACCAGTACGATCACCCGCTCCCACCACGGTATACGCAAGCGATGGAAGAAAATCCACATCAACGCTAACGTCTGCCATAAGAACAGCACTAAAAATAAGACGGGTAAAAATGAATAACTCCAATTGGGCAACCAACCATAGCTACTCAAGTATTGCACCAAGCTCTGTAATAGCGCTGACAATGTATCAGCAACCAACCACAACACCACGGGCACAAAAACCAGCGCTTGATTACCAGCACGCCGTGCCAGAATAATGCCGCTCAATAGGATAATCATCGGCCAAATTAGATAACTGACCAACCCTTGCTCATTAAAGATACTGCCACTTTCGGCAGCCAACCAAGAAAACAATACATTGCTACCGAGTGCTAATAGTGCAAACACAGCAAACTGTATAAAAGTGGGTTTGACCCAAGAAAACGCACGCGTCGACCCTACCAGCATCCATAAGGTTGCAATAATATTGGCAGCGAAGTTGAGCGAAAAGCGCTGAAGAGATACGGTTTTTAACGACGCAAGTGACAAAGACTTAGACCTCTAGCCAGCCGAGAAAATAAAGTGAGTCAATGATAAGTATAGTCGGGGTAATTTAGAGTTAATACAAGGCAACCGAGTATAAATAGTACAGCTGTACCACACACAAGATTGGCACCGTATCAATCTACCAATACTTTGACTATATTTTGATATGTTAGCCATTTAATGCCATTAATTTACATTTTTGCATGGCATATAAATATCAATTTTATATTTAATTCACTATGAAATGATTATAAGCGGCATTAAATACTGACTAATAGTTTAGCTCGCTAATCTATCGCGATTGTAACGGATTGTCGGTCAAGAGGATAAGGCTGATTTGTAAAATTTGCTAATATTTGAGCTGAAAAACAAATAAAAAAGAGGCCTTGCGTACAAGACCTCTTTTTTTTAAATATCAGTCATTATCTCATCAATAACTCATTAACACGTTTTAGATAAGCGGCTGGATCTTCTAATTGACCGCCATCTGCTAATAACGCTTGATCAAAAATCACTTGTGCCAAATCATCAAACTGTTCGCTGCTCTCAAGCTTCTTAATCAATGGATGATCAGGGTTTACTTCAAGCGTTGGCTTGCTCTCTGGTACGTCCTGTCCCATCTGTTTAAGCATCTGAATCATCTGCGGTGACAGCTCGCCTTCACCCACAACCAAACAAGCTGGGCTATCAACCAAACGAGTAGACACTTTAACGTCTTTAGCACGCTCGCTTAGAGCTGCTTTGAGCTTATCGACTACTGGCTTTAAGGTTTCTTCTGCTTTTGACGCTTCCGCTTTCTCTGCTTCATCTTGCAAGTCGCCTAAATCTACTGCGCCTTTCGCGATGTTTTGCAGCGGTGTCTCATCAAATGAGGTTAAGAAGTTCATCGCCCACTCATCGACACGACTGGTCATCAAAATAACTTCGATGCCTTTCTTTTTGAACAGCTCAAGTTGCGGACTATTTTTTGCCGCAGCCAAATTATCAGCCGTTAGATAATAGATGGCTTTTTGACCTTCTTTCATACGGCCTTTATAATCTTCAAAGCTGGTCTTTAGACCATCTTGCGTGCTGGTGGCATAACGAAGCAATTTGGCAATACGTTCTTGATTGCCCATGTCTTCGCCAAGACCTTCTTTGATAACATCACCAAACTCTGCGTAGAACTGCGCAAACTTTTCTTGCTTATCGCTGTCTTCGCTATTGCCCAAACTTGCCAATGTCGTCAAGATACGACGCGCGTTACCATCGCGGATAGACTTCACATCACGTGACTCTTGTAACAGCTCACGGCTGACGTTCAGTGGCAAGTCTGCTGAATCGATAACCCCTTTGACAAAGCGCAGATACATCGGTAGCAGCTGCTCTGCTTCATCCATAATGAAAACACGTTTGACGTATAACTTGAGGCCATGTTGCTGCTCTCGAGTGTACAAATCTGCTGGTGCTTTTGTAGGAATATACAAAAGCTGCGTGTACTGAACACGGCCTTCTACACGGTTATGTGTCCACGTAAGCGGCGCATCCATGTCATATGAGATGTTTTTATAAAAATCAACATACTCATCATCTTCAATCTCAGATGCTGAACGTGTCCATAGTGCACTGGCCTTGTTAATGGTTTCCCATTCGTCAGTCAATACCATCTCGCCACCAGCAGGTGCGTCGTCGTTCTCATCTTCTTTTACGTCTTCTTGCCAGATCTCTTTACGCATCTGAATCGGCAAGCTGATATGGTCAGAGTATTTATTCACCAGGCGCTTGATTTTGCCACGATCTAAATAGCTGTCTTCACCTTCAGAGTACTCTTCTTTTAAATGCAAAGTGATGGCAGTACCGCGTGCGGCTTTGGTGATAGGCTCAACTGTGAAGCTACCTGTACCATCTGATACCCAGCGTACGCCTGTATCCGCAGGCTCGCCCGCTTTACGTGATTCAACACTGATGGTATCCGCCACGATAAAGCCTGAGTAAAAACCAACCCCAAACTGTCCGATTAGTTGACCTTCTTGCTTTTGCGATTCAGAAAGCTTGTCCAAAAATGCTTTGGTACCTGACTTGGCAATCGTACCTAAGTTTTCGATAGCATCCGCTTCATTCATACCAATACCATTATCGGTAAAAGTAATGGTTTTAGCGTCTTCATCGACAGCGATGCGAATTTTTAACTCGCCATCATCTTCGTAAAGGCTGTCATCATTGGTACCTTCAAAACGCAATTTGTCACAAGCATCAGAGGCATTAGATACTAGCTCACGAACAAAGATGTCAGCGTTAGAATACAGTGAATGCGTCACTAAATGCAGCAACTGCGCCACTTCCGCTTCAAACGTATGTTTTTTTAATTCTGGATTCAGACCTTCAGCTTGAGTTGCTTCACTCATAAAAACTCCTTTAAATTCTATGAAAGACCTATTATAAGATAACGATAAACTTGCCAGAGCTGACCTACTAATACTAGAAAACCTGCTGTGTGCAATATCGTTAAACTGTCTATACTAATAGGGGCATAGCAGAAAATTTCAAGCGTAAAAAGGTTATTCAATAAAAAACACCGCCTTAGTTTCCTAAAGCGGTGTTTTCAGATAGTACTTATTGTTGCTCAGTACTCATAAAAGCTTTCTTTAAATAGTAAACAACTCAAGTTGCACAGCTTATTCTGAATAAGCTTCTAGCAATATACCCAAAATAGTAGTGAGTTTTTTTGAAAAACGATTGTTCTTTTTCATAGTAACCTTCAGTGCAGTAATATTGTCTTGGTAGACACCATTACAACCGATTACTATGATTTTGTAAAACCTATTAAATATATATTTTTATTTTGTTTTTTAAAACAATAAAAATCATTGAACGTTTAGCGCGGCATCGGACGAATCGTTAAAATTTGCTCACTGCGACCAAATGGCCCTTGTATGTCATGCAACACAGCACTGGTCAGCCCTATCCCATCATCGCCGTATTGCTGCACAGCTTCAATACCGAGCCAGCGGCCTTGTGGTATACGATGCATATGAATTTGCAAATCAGTGTTTGGAAACATCCATTCTAATTTTGACAACCCAAGACCGAGTCGCGGTACGACACCATTGGCAGTATCGACCATACCTAGCAAATGCACCATATCATCGGTCGGTTCTCCTTCGATCATTTCCATATCATTGGTAATCCACACCATCCCTTTACCAGGGCGACGGTCAGGTTCCGCAACTAGGCGTACGCTTTCGATAAAACCACCCGGCCAGCCTTTCATATCGTCCCAAACTGGCAAATTTTCAGGTTTATGTTTGGCTTTTTGGTCTTCAAGCCCTGCTATAGGACTGGTATCTTGCGTCAAGAGTCGCCACGCTCGTGCAATGATGGCATCGCGACCGCGACTGCTCATCACTGCCTCAACCAGCTCAATGGTCTTGCCCGGACGAATACAACGCGTGGTAATGGTAAAATCATCGAGCGGTATTAACCCTAAGATATCGAGACTAATACGGGCAATACGGGTACCTGCTTGCGGTGCATACCCTTTTAGTTCAGCAGTAAGCAAGCCTGTCGCTGGTGCCATATGTTGCTCATGCTCATTCCAAGCACCTTGTGCATGCTTGGTTGGCTGATAATATGCCACGCTAACGCCATCATCCTGCTGTTCTCGTTTGATAAACTTATAATAAGCGGTCATAACTGTCCTATGTTTTGCTTTTTATTCTATTGAGTAAGCTCTTGCTTTCTCAGCATGAGAATATTACGAGCTTTTCTTATAAAAAATAATAAAAAAATCATCAGCACAACAAGTGCTGCATAAAAAAATGTTTTTTCTGACATAAATTTCATCATGTTCATAAACAACACAAATGCTACTACCACAGTCACCAGCATATTAATTTTTAATTGCTTATTAACTTCAGCGAGAGTGGCAGTCGCTAGTACAAACTTATTGTTTTGCTTGTTCATTCTACTGTGCTCATAGTAGGTAGTTTTTAGTAGTAGATAGTTTTTAGTCGATAATTTTCATAGTAACTGATTTTACGCTACTTACCGACTTGGGTAATCGGAATACGTAGCGCTTTAGGCAAGCTAAATATCACGTTTTCCTCAATACCTGATAACTCGCTAGGCAGGTCGCCACCCCAGTCTTGTAGCTGCTGAAGTACTTCTTGAATCAATACTTCAGGCGCTGACGCACCAGCAGTCACCCCAATACTCTGCACACCTTCTAACCAGCTTTTATCCATTTCACTGGCATTATCAATTAAGTAAGCGCGGCAATTCATACGCTCTGCTAATTCACGCAGACGGTTAGAGTTTGATGAATTTGGTGAGCCGACGACTAAGACCACCTCACAGCGACTGGCTAAGTCTTTTACCGCATCTTGGCGGTTTTGGGTGGCATAGCAGATATCATCTTTACGTGGGCCTTGGATACTAGGGAACTTCTCACGTAACGCATCGATAACGCGTGCCGTGTCATCCATGGATAAAGTGGTTTGAGTGACGAATGCTAAACGCTCAGGATCTTGTACCGTCAAGGCTGCGACATCGCTTTCATCCTCAACCAAATGAATATGACCACCATGGCGACGGTTAAAGCGTCCCATCGTGCCTTCCACTTCAGGGTGTCCGGCATGACCAATCAATACTGCGTCCATTCCATCTTGTGCAAACTTAGCGACTTCAATGTGTACCTTGGTCACTAGCGGACAAGTGGCATCAAACACCGTTAAATCACGGCGCTCCGCTTCATCTTCCACCGCTTTTGACACGCCATGAGCGGAGAAGATAACGATAGAGCCATCTGGAACTTCGTGAAGCTCTTCAACGAATACTGCACCGCGATTGGCTAAATCAGAAACGACAAATTTGTTGTGTACCACCTCGTGGCGAACATAAATGGGTGGCTCAAAACGCGTCAATGCTTCGTTCACAATCGCAATCGCGCGATCCACACCAGCACAAAATCCACGTGGATTGGCAAGATAAATTTGCATAAGAAGGCCTATCATTAGATAATTTATAGTTAAGGCTTATTTTAAAAGCTTCAATTCAAATATTGGGATGAATTCATTCTGCTACTTTAGCATAATTTGCTTTTATTGCTCTTGAAAATAGCATGTACTAATAGCAATAAGTGATACAACTCACTGATATAACAGTAGTGTCTGGACAAGAGTGGCTTTAATTAAAATAAAAGCCACAAAAGCAGTTTATAATGACTTACTTCACATAGCTTCTATCGCCTTGTATGATGACGATTTTTATTTTTACCAGTCTTTAATTGTTTATCAGAACACACTCCATTAGGACAAATTGTATGACAGGTTCATTATTTATTATTACCGCCGCCTCTGGTACTGGCAAAACTTCACTGGTTAAGCAGTTACTTGCCACCACTAACGACTTAACGGTCAGTGTGTCACACACAACTCGCACACCGCGTCCTGGCGAGATTGATGGTCATCATTATCATTTTACCGACGTGGATAGTTTCTTGGCAGATATCAATGAAAATAAGTTTTTAGAACACGCAGAAGTATTTGGTAACTATTATGGGACGTCAGAGCAAAGCGTGCGTACGCAGCTAGAGGCAGGCGTTGATGTCATCTTAGAGATTGATTGGCAAGGCGCATTGCAAGTCAAAAAAATATTTACTGAAGCGACGATGGTTTTTATCTTGCCGCCCAGTATCGCTACCTTACGTCAGCGCTTATCGACTCGTGCACAAGATAGTGTGGAAGTTATCGAGCAACGTTTGGCAGGGTCAGTGAATGAGATGTCGCAGTATGTGAACGCCGACTTTGTTATCATTAATGACAACTTTGAAGTCGCATTGACTGAGCTAAAGGCGATTATCGTGGCAGATAGACAGACACTTGCTCGCCAGCAGCAGCGTTATCATCGCACGATTAGTAACCTGCTCAACAGCAACGTAGACGTATAAATCAAGCACTGATAACTGCCTAGTAGCGCATAAATTAAGTAGCGACAAACAGATACGCAAAAAGCAACTACGCGACTGGGCAAAAAATGCTATAATGTCTAGCTATTCCCCTTTTATATTTTTGATATTATTTTTATTGAGTAGCGGTAAAGTCCGAGACTAATAAAAACAACCGAGGTAGCTATTTATGGCACGAGTGACGATTGAAGATTGTTTGGATAATGTTGATAATCGCTTTGAACTAATTTTAGTAGCAAGTAAGCGCGCACGTCAATTGGCCAAAGGTCTCGCTGAGCCTATGGTTGATGTCGATAACGACAAGCCTACTGTATTGGCATTACGTGAAATTGCCGCTGGTAAAATCACTCGCGATATTCTGAATCAACCAGAGCATAATTTTGCGACCAGCTCGCTAGATTTAGCACTGTCAGGCGATCATAGTTTTTAGTAAACTGATTGCTAAAATAAGTATGTAGCCACTATATACTTATAATAGAAACCACAGCTTATGCTGTGGTTTTTTGATTATAAATTATAACGATAGCCACTAAACTGTTTTAACCCCTATTTATACGTCAAAACCTACCATTGGGTTATAATTTTTAATTTTTTATAGCGCCGACTCGCTTAGCAGTTGACATTGAATGTGATTTGCGATTAATTAGAGGATGGGCTACCCATTTTTATCTTTTTCTCAAGATTTTTATAGTATTCACTCAGTCACCATTTACCTCGACAGACAATCAGGCAAATAGGTAATGGAAAATAGGATCGTTACTTTATGAGTCAAACCTTACCCAAACTCAGTCATCACCTAGTCGATGACGCTCAATATAATTTGCTGCGCTCAGTAGGTTATATCACTGCCGCTGAACGCCGTGATATTGTTGATGCCTGTGAGTTCGGTGATATTGCGCACATTAAAGACAAGCGCAAATCAGGGGAACCTTATATCACCCACCCGATTGCGGTCGCTGAGATACTGGCTGGTTTTCGATTGGACCGAGATACCGTTATCGCCGCCATTTTGCATGATACGGTCGAAGATACTGATGTGAGCTATGAGCAAGTTGAACAGCGCTATGGCATCGTGGTGGCAAGACTGGTTGATGGTGTGACCAAGCTAAAATCCTCTTCGCATAATAAGCAACAAAATAAAGCTGCGACCTTTCATAAGATTTTGACCGCCACACTTGCTGATCCACGCGTGTTGATTATTAAGCTTGCCGACCGCTTGCACAATATGTCTACGCTTGATGCGGTACGTCCTGAAAAGCAACGCACGACGGCACAAGAAACCCTAGATTTTTATGTGCCATTTGCACGGCTCATGGGTCTCAATGATATTGCTGATTATATCGAGGTACTGTGTTATCGCAATCTTGACTCTGATATGTATAACAAGATCTCTGATAAGCTACTACAACACGGTCTTGGGCGTAACTTCCAGAGAGAAGCCATTCATCGCTATTTAAGTATAGTACTCAATAACTTAGATCTGAATGGACTGGTTACCGTTCTAGACAATCGAGTAGTGATATACCGACAATTTTTCCGAAACCGCGGCGAGATTAATGCGCTACTACGTCATTATGCGTTTGAGATTATTCTCGATAATATCGAAGCCTGTGACAAACTCGCTTATTATCTGATTAAAAAATACCAAATTGACGATACCCATATTGCGGATAATATTCGTCGGCCTCTACCGGGCGGCAATCAATCGCTCACGCTTATCTATGAGCGCGATAACGATGTGGTCAAAGTCACTATTTTGACCAAGCAAATGCAAAGTGCCGCTAGACTCGGGGTCATCGGTGCAGAACATGCCTCCGATGTCAGTCAATCAGTCATTCAAGCATCACTGCGCAATATGAAGGACTTGGTCGATGAAGACAATTTAAATGCACACAGTCCTGATTTTGCAGCAGCAGTCGCTACGATTAATGAGCTGATGGATTATCTGCACTCCAGTAAAATCATCTGCTATAGCCCGAAAGGTCGTGCTTATGAACTCCCACAAGGGGCAACGGCATTAGACTTTGCTTATGCTGTCGGACCCATGGTTGGTAACGTGGCCGTTGGAGCCAATATCGAGGGCAAAGCTGCCAAACTTGGCACCGTGGTAAAAAATGGACAGCTGGTTGAAATCGAAGTCAACAGTCACTCAGAGCCGAAAGCAGAATGGCTTGGGTTTGTGGTCACCAACAAAGCCCGTGAAGAGATTTTGCGTTGGTTTAAAGACTTATCTGCCGCAGACAAGCAGCATCATGGTCAGCAAGCATTAGATAGAGCCCTTAGAACCTACCAAAAAAGTCTGGATGACTTGACTGAAAGTGACTGGAAAAACCTCACTGAATGGCGTGGATTAACAGAAAAAGATGCGCTATTTGAACAAATAAGCTCTGGCACACTACTACCGCAACTTGTAGTGACCCGCTTATTCAGCGATGAAGTTCATGATTTGCAAGCTCGAGAGCATAGCGATGACATGACTCAGCCACAACAGCTGATAGTAAATGCCTCTGGAGTTGAGCTCGATTTTGCCAACTGTTGTCATCCTATCTATGGCGATCCTATCGTTGGCCATTTATCGCGTCACGGTTTAGTAGTGCATCGACACAAATGCTTCTCTTTGGACGACATCCGTAAAGACAACCCTTATCAAGTGATTCAGCTACGTTGGCGCAATGATAAAGCGGTCAAACAAGGCGATCCAGATGAATACAATATTAAAAACACTGGCAAAATTCGCTTCCCTGCTTATTTGAAGCTCTCCGTTGCTCTCAGCGACGAACAAATAACTGAAGTCATTTATCATTTGCGCCAACTAAACATGGGTATCGAAACCGTTGATGTCCGTAATAGTGATACCATCATCCATATCATTGTACGTAGTCGCAATCATTTAGCACAAGGCATTCGAGAGCTGCGCTCATTACTTGGCTTTCCTAATATCATACGCCTATATCAATTATAATATAGTCAATTGATATAAATCAGATACGGCATCAAGCTCGCTCAACATAATATTTGTAGTACCTGCACTAGCCTTTGTTATTTATAAGACCTTTATTATTTATAAGAATAGTGTCTGAGTTGTTTTTAAGTCGTATATAAGTCATCTTGAATGGGTCATCAGAGCGATGACTTATCGTTAAAACTTGCTTAAAAAAGCGTTGAATATTTTATTCATCAATTTTAGAAAACTCTCAAATAATGATAAACTGTTTTACTTGATTTTTAGCACTTAAAATTAAAGCCTATCATCATTTATACTGAAATCTACGAAATGATGATACGCCACTATTACCCAAACCAAAAAAGCATAAAAAGGACATAATATGACTCGTCAAACTATCCAAACTGATAAAGCACCTGCCGCTGTTGGTACTTACTCACAAGCCGTAAAAGTCGGCAACACTGTCTATATTTCAGGTCAGTTAGGTTTCGATCCTGATACGATGGAGTTAAGAGAAGGTTTTAAAGCGCAAGCAGAGCAAGTATTTGAAAATATCAAAGCCATCTGTGAAGCTGCTGGCGGCAGTTTGAATGACGTGGTTAAATTCAACGTGTCGTTAACTGATTTGAGTGATTTTGCTGTTCTAAACGAAGTATTCGTTGCCAATTTAAGCGAACCATACCCTGCCCGTGCAGCGGTTCAAGTAGCAGCATTACCTAAAGGTGGCGTGGTTGAGATTGAGTCTATTCTATATATTGACTAATTTTGACAGTGACTAATTTTAATGGTGACTCTGCTTAAATAAAATATTGTATATTGAACCATCATAAGCTTAGCATCATGCTAAGCTTATTAGTCTCTGGCTCTTTTTTTCACCTCAATCTCATCAAACTGCGAAGCCTTTTATGTTGGTACAAGTTGCTCTGCCCGTGCCCCTTTATCGGGTATTTGACTATAGCCTACTAGCGAATGTGCATGCTTTGCCAAATGCAACCCCCACATCCATACCGCCTATTGGTAGCCGCGTCGAGGTATCTTTCGGTCGTCAAACTCTAATCGGTATTGTCATTGCTCATATCTCCGAAGCTGATAGTAGCGTGCCACTCAATAAGCTCAAACCTATCAATAAATGCCTGGATGCTGAGCCTATTCTAGATGATCGTATGCTAAAGCTCGCTTCTTGGCTGTCGCGTTATTATCACTACCCCCTCGGCGACGTGTTAGCAGTCATCTTACCAACCCTCGTTCGTCAGGGTAAGCCGTTAGATCTGCTGATTACGCACTGGCGAATTCTGCCCCATATCACTGACGATGACTTTCATACCAATGCAAAAAAGCAGAAACAGCAATTTGATATGCTCAAGCTGCATGGCGAGCGCGGCGCAAGTGAAGATGTGCTGTTATTAGAAGGTATGCAAAGAGCATTCTTAAAAACGCTGGAAGAAAAAGGACTTATCGAGCGCTATATTGAGCCAAAACAAGCACCTGCGCCTGTCAAACTTGCAAAAATGCCACTTGATCTCAACGATGAGCAAAAGCTTGCTGTTGAAGCCATCGTCGCTGCTCATGAATCTGGATGCTATACAGGATTTTTATTAAACGGTATTACTGGTAGCGGTAAGACTGAAGTCTATCTACAAGCGATGCAGGCAGTATTAGAAGCTGGCAAGCAAGTCTTAATTTTGGTGCCCGAGATTGGATTAACACCGCAGACTCGTGCACGATTCGCCAGTCGCTTTGCCGCTCATATTGTTTTGCTACATTCAGGGATGAACAATACCCATCGCTTACAAGGATGGCAAGACTGTCGCACCGGTCATGCACAAATCATCATTGGTACACGCTCATCAGTACTATATCCCTTTGCTAATTTAGGGTTAATTGTCGTTGATGAGGCACATGATGGTTCCTACAAACAGCAAGACACACTGCGTTATCATGCCGCTGACGTTGCATTATATCGCGGGCTACAAGCCAATATTCCAGTTGTGCTAGGTACTGCCACTCCTTCTCTTGAACATCTAAAATTGGTCGATGACGGCAAACTCGTAGAGTGTCAACTGCTCACTCGTCCTGGTAATGCAAAGCCTGCCACCATGCAACTCATCGATGCCCGCCTGCAAAGCACACATCAGCAAGCACAAGACGATGGCGCGCGCTACGATACAGGTTTAACGGATGCCTTAATTGGGGCAATACGAAAAACACTAGAAGCTGGCAATCAAGTATTAATATTCTTAAACCGTCGTGGCTATGCGCCTGTTTTATTATGCGAGGCTTGCGGTTGGCAGGCCGACTGTCCGCGCTGTGATGCTCATTTAACGGTTCATTATAATAGCCAGTCTCAACATAACACTTACGTCAGCAACTCTTATTTAAAATGTCACCATTGCGACTGGCAATCCTATATTCCTACTATATGTCCTGATTGTGGTAGTCAAAATTTAGATGCCAAAGGTATGGGAACCACGAGGCTCAGCGAAAACCTGCATGCTATTTTTGCCAATCCGCAAACCAGTAAAGAGCTGTACCCCATTATTCAGATAGACCGTGATACCACAAGACGTAAAGACAGCTGGGAAAACATCTACCAGCGTATCAACGAAGGCACTCCTGCTATATTAGTCGGCACGCAAATGGTCGCAAAAGGTCATCACTTCCCTAATGTCACACTCGTCTGTTTGCCTAACGCTGATCGTGGCTTTTTATCAGCAGATTTTCGCTCACCTGAGCACACTGCACAGCTTATGATTCAGGTGGCTGGGCGCGCTGGACGCGGTGATAAATCTGGGCAAGTACTGATTCAAACTCTACAACCAGATAATGAGCTATTATTGAAGCTGGTGAAGGATGGGTATTTGTCATTTGCGCGCGAACTACTACAAGAGCGTAAAATGATGGGGTTGCCGCCTCATACTCATGCTGCATTGATACGCTGTGAAGGTAAGACACTTGCCGCCACCACGCAAGCGCTCAAAGATGCTATTAGCATTTTACCAAATGCACATAATCTGGCCGTGCTTGGTCCTATCGATGCACCGATGAGTAAAAAGAACAGTCGTTACCATGCGCAACTCCTGCTCTTAGCCAAAGATAGACGGCAATTACACCATGTACTAAATCAATGGTGGGAGCCAGTTCTTGCCTTGCCAAATGCAAAGTATCTCAAGCTTACCTTGGACATTGACCCAGTTGGTTGGTAACCTAAATATCTTAAGTACCTATCGCCTCGCTACACTATGTAGAGCCAACATTGACGATCGAATTCAATGTCAGAGAATTTGAGGGTTGTTATGACTATAGAAGATTCAAAGGCTAATGCAATCCATGATACGCATCAGAGTGCTGCTGATACGCATGAACATCAGCACGATGAGCAAAACTCTCATGATTCACACTTAGAGCAGTCAACCTCACCGCAAGATACCAAAGGCTATCAGCGCACATTACTATTTAGCTTCATTATCATCACTGGCTACATGTTCATTGAAGCCATTGGTGGCTGGCTCACTGGCAGTTTAGCGCTATTATCTGATGCAGGTCATATGCTCAGCGATGCAGTCGCACTTGGTGCCACCTTAATGGCATTCAAAATTGGCGAAAGAGCAGCCACTCATCAAAAGACTTTTGGCTATAAACGCTTTGAGATATTGGTCGCGACCGTCAATGGCGCTACGCTCATTATTATTGCGTTAATGATTTTTTATGAAGCACTTAAACGCTTTAACGCTCCCCCTGACATTGCTACTCAGGGCATGCTCATCATCGCGACTATCGGTATGCTTGTGAATATTTTGGTCGCATGGCTAATGCACCGAGGTAGCCATAATGGAGAAGCACATGGTCATGGCCACGATGGCAATAACTCCGAAGCGCTAAACAATATAGCTGATACGAAAGAACCCGTTAACCTTAATATGCAAAGTGCATACTTACATGTATTGAGTGATTTGATGGGATCAGTGGCTGCAATTATTGCAGCGCTATTGATGATGAGTTTTGGTTGGGTGTGGGCAGATGCGATAGCGTCAATCATTGTTGCCGTCTTGATTCTCTTTAGTGGTTATCGCGTTGTTCGTGATTCTATACATATCTTAATGGAAGGTACGCCAGCAGGGATATCACTAATCACGGTTGAGGAAACATTAGTTGCCCATCCACAGGTACAGAAAGTCCATGATCTGCATGTTTGGAGTATTACCAGTGGTCTCAATGCCTTGTCTTGCCATGTTGTCGTCGATGGCGAGATGAACATTCACGAATCAAGCCTATTAATTGCCAATCTAGAACAACGCTTGCTCACGCTTGGCATACATCACGCTACCATCCAGGTCGAAAGCTCATCGCACCTACAGACTAAACCACATAGCGATGCGTTGGTCTGTGACATCTCCGAACAAGCAACTGATAGCAATAGTCACATCGGGCATAACCATTGACTATGAGCCACTTATAATAAGTAGATGAATATAAAATAAGTAAATGTTAACAAATAAAAAATCTCAAATTCATGTCACCCTAGTTTCTATCAATGTAATAGCATGTCACAAATAATGAAAAATTGAGTCTCGTTGCCATATTTTTAATAGAAATTCTGTATACTTAAGACTTAAAAAACTTATTCACGATCTATTGAAGATATACCATTATGTCTAGACGCTCAGCACCCTTTGTCGCCCCTGACTATATCGATGATCCCACTTCAAAAGACGGCAAAAAACACGCCAAAGTTTTGCTATCAACGCTGCAAGAAGATATTGCGAGCTTTCGTGATGAGCAATTTCCACCTGATATTTTGCGTCAAATTCGTGACATGCCTATTTATGAAGGTAACTTGGCAGAAGTCCAAGCCTACCAACAACACTGGCAAACGATACTTGAGCGCGCGATGGCGTTTTACCCTGCAGCCAATCTACCGCCCGACTATCTACCACTACCAGCCAGCCTTGAGATTCCACAGTTTATCTATCATGTTCAACGTCTACATTTAACCAAGACTCGTGCCAAAGAATCCAAAAGCTTTGGTTCAGTGGGTGCGCTGACTGATAAATGCGGTGATTATAGTGCTGATGAAATTGCACGAATGTCGGCAGTATTCGATAACGATGATGAGGCACGTTTGGTTGCGCACCGTGAGTTTATTGATCTACGCGCTTATGTGTTTTGCCGTGATAATAAAGGTGAGATGCTAGAGCCCGAACGGGTACGCTTTTATCGTACTGGACTCATCGTCCATGCTTTACCCGATTTTAAAATAGTTGATAGCAGGCAGACTCCACGTAAGCGCCGTAATGACGCTTATAACAATCCGCTTGCCGATAATGGCATTTGGAAGATTTACCGTAAAAAATAACCTACGTTGACGCTATATTATTTTCACTATAGCCACTTTATATTGTTTGTCTTATTACTCCATCTTAAGGATCTCAGATGCTTGCTGCCGCCGCCGGCTCACCAAATTTAATGTTACAAGCTACAATCTTCTTAGGAGCAGCACTGCTCTTTGTACCCCTTGGTAAACGATTTGGTATTGCGACGGTCTTAGGTTATCTCATCACAGGTCTGATATTAGGCCCCAGTGGCCTAGATGTAGCGGGCGACGCTGAGAGCTTATTACACTTTTCTGAGTTTGGCGTGGTGATGCTGCTATTCATCATTGGTCTTGAGCTTCAGCCTTCACGACTATGGGCATTACGGCGCTCCATATTTGTACTCGGTGGCTTGCAAGTCGGCCTGACCGGCACACTATTAATGCTGCTCTTACATCATTTCTTCTCCTTACAATTGGATACTGCTTTTATCGTAGGCTTTGGCCTTGCACTATCTTCTACTGCATTTGTATTACAGATATTGACTGAAAAACAGCAGCTTGCGAGTACCCATGGTCGAGAAGCTTTTACGATCTTATTATTCCAAGATATTGCCGTTATTCCTTTACTCGCCGTCATTCCATTTTTATCAGGGGTGCGCGAGCAAAGCTATGATTTGATTTATTTTGGTAAGGTATTTGCCGTATTTGCAGGTCTCATTTTTGCCAGTCGCTATGTGGTTCGACCATTTTTTAAATTTGTGGCGTCAAGTGGCGCATCAGAGTTACTAACTGCAGTTGCCCTATTTATCGTGATGGGTGTGTCTATTTTGATGGGACAAATCGGTCTATCGATGGCATTAGGTGCATTCCTAACTGGTGTATTGCTAGCGGATTCAGAGTATCGCCATGAGTTAGAAGCCAGTATTGAGCCCTTCAAAGGGCTGCTGTTAGGCTTGTTCTTTATGTCCGTTGGGATGCTGACCGACGTCAAGCTTATATTAGCCGAGCCTATCTTTATCATCGGTTGTGCGATGGCCTTAATGTTTATCAAATTTGGTGTCATTACAGCAATTGCAAAAGTACTAGGAAATCGCTGGCCAACCAGTCTTAGACTCGGTGTGACTCTCGCTCAAGGTGGTGAATTTGCCTTCGTACTATTTAGTGTCGCTACCGCACAGAACGTCCTGCGACCTGAGCTTGCCAATACACTAAACCTTGTTGTAACAATCTCTATGGCACTCACGCCATTGGCATTTTTACTATTAGAAAAGATAGGTGAGCCCTTATTTGCTAAGAGCAAACCAAGCCGTGAATACGATTCCATTCCAGACCATGAGCATCAGGTAATCATTGCCGGATTTGGCCGTGTTGGTCAGATTATCGGTCGTGTGTTGCGCATGCACAATATTGAATTCACCGCCATCGAGCGCTCTGCAAATCGCGTAGATTTTGTCCGAAAATTCGGTAACCAAGTTTACTATGGTGATCCCAAAAACCCCGAAATCTTACGCGCCGCCGGTATCAAAAAAGCACGTGTATTCATTCTCGCTATTGATGACTTAGAGCGCTCCATCACGACCGCTCAATATTTGCGTAAAAACTATCCAGACGTGATTGTCCTAGCGCGAGCACGCGATCGTCAGCATTACTACCGCCTACGTGAAGTGGGTGTTCGTCATATCTGGCGTGAGACTTATTTGTCGTCGTTGGATATGTCACGTGAGTCGCTACAGCTGCTCGGTATCTCACCAGAAAAAGCGCGTGAGACGGTGCAAACTTTCCGTGATTATGATGATGATTTGATTGAACGTCAGCAAGCCATTTATGATGATGAAGCCAGTATGATTGAATCTGCACAATCAGCAATGGCAGAGCTTGAAAGCTTATTTGATGAAGACATTGGTAAAGCACGCAAAATGGATTTGACTGACTTTTATGAAGCGCTAAAGAGCCAAGCGACGCCAGTCGATGAAAAAGACGATATCGTCACAGACACTAAAAAATAATAGCGTAACGCTCTATTCAGGCAAGCAACTTTGTGGCGCTTGCCGTTTATTTAGCGACGTCATACAGTTCCAACTATCGCTGTCTGGCACATGATAAAAAACCAGTGTCTGATCATTCAAATAACGTATCGGAAACTTGATGTTCTGAATCGTTGCAATCACCGCACAGTCAGTTTCTGCTACCTCAGCAGCAGTGGTATCAATGTCGATACTTACTTGCTCTGTTGCCGTATTCAAGGACGAATTAGTTGGGCACTGTCCTGTTTGCTGATAAAGTAATGCCACACGATTTTGTGTCGTTTTGACCGTATCATAGGCATCAAACACCACTTCATTTGCTTGTGGCTTGGCAATAATCGGTAAAAACTGCACCTTAATCACCATTAGAGCAAATGCAAACAATCCAAACCCCAAGCCTAGTCCAAACAGGCTCACGCCACCTTCCCTCTGCAAGTGAGCCTTCTGCGCGTTCTCATCTCGCTGATAGTCCTCCACAACATCGGCAATTTCACGGCGCGCCATACGGTAATAGTAAGCGTCCGTCCAACGTGCAACCATAGATGACCAAAACAGCCAGATTACTGCAGCAATACCTATACGCGTAGCCATCTGATAAGCATCAGGAATATAGGACATTGCTACAAATTCAAAGGCAACCAACACCAATGCTACATTTAGCTGGATGAACGACCATCCTGCCACACTGTATACAATGGCATCCATATAGCGCTTGCGATAGAGTAGCCAAGGAAAAGTCACAAAAAATGCGGCCCAGTGCCATTTTGGTGACAGATAACCTTGCTCATCAAACTGCTCAAAGCGCTTGAGATAATAGTGCTGACTACGATGACTAATAAACCACTTATCCAACTGTTTACGCTTCGCAGTAGTCAGCTGATCCTGATAAAACGGAGGCGGCGAATCTGTCTCGATAAATAGCATAGTGAGGTGCCCTATTTACTATAAAGAAAAGTTTAAATTAATCAGGGTCTGTTGAACATTCAAATATTAGGGCTGCTGATTGCTAAAATTGCACCAAACTAGGCGCAAGCCGACGATAATGTCCAGACCTTAGCTAGGCTTGTAACAACGTTTGGGGTAATTTTAGCATCAGCCTTTCAGGGTAGTACTCTTTTTTGCCAATATATGGCGAAATTATTTAACCTAGAACGACTAGGCATCAAAAATTTCACTGCGTATTGTCTAAAAAATAGTGACTGCCAGCACCACATTTGAATGTTCAACAGACCCTATGCAGGTTATATGATAACGCCAAAACCGCTGTACAGAATAGTAAGTGACCGATAAATATAGTTGATTCAATGTAAAAGAAGTATAAGGCAGCCAAGTACGAATATATCTGCAAAACGTCAAACGAGATTAACGCTTTGATTCTTTCATGATAGATTGAGCATAAGCGTATTAAAAAAGCATTGTCCGTTCACAGCTGTATAGATTTCACTTATAATAAGCGTACATCACCCATTTTATTAAGTCTTGTCAATCCTATGAGTCAACATCCTGATATTAACGATAACATCGATAGTACGAGTACTACTGATGAGCCAAACACCCTTAGCACCAGCACTGAAAGCAATATCGATACTGACATTGATGACAGTGTCGGTAATGAGATAGCGCCTGAAGAAAGCAAACACATTCGTATCGTCAATACGTTTATGAAACGACGTACACACATGAATAAAAATGCCGAACTGGCCCTGACCGCTCCAGAATTTGCTGATTATTTGGTCAATAACAGTTTCGGTGATGGTGATTTAGAAGGTATCAACAATCTACGCACACTATTCGCTGATAGCCCTAATGGTAGTGAAGCGCCACTTACGGTAGAGATTGGTTTTGGATTGGGTGTTTCATTTATTGAAATGGCAGCAGCAGAGCCTAGCCGCAACTTTGTTGGCGTCGAAGTGCATGAGCCTGGTATTGGTAAATGTGCTTATATGGCAGGCACAGAAGGCTTAAAAAACGTCAAAATCATCAACGGCGATGCTATTCAGTTGCTCAAGCAATTACCAGAAAATCATGTCGACCGTATCCAACTTTACTTCCCTGATCCATGGCAAAAGAAGCGTCACTACAAGCGTCGCTTTGTCAGTGCTGAACGTATGGCCATCGTCACTCGCAGCTTAAAACAAGGTGGCTGGTTCCATACGGCGACTGACTGGGAGCATTATGCATTTTGGATGGTTGAGGTATTAGATGGTTTTGCAGGGTTAACCAATCAAGCGGGTGCGGGTAACTTTACGGATCGTCCTGACTTTCGTCCAATGACCAAGTTTGAACGTCGCGGCCTAGAACGTGGGCATGGCGTATGGGATTTAATCTATATCAAAGAGTAATACCGATAACGTATTTGTGATAGATCTAAAAAAGCGGCTAATATATTTAGCCGCTTTTTTTGCTTTACAACTGACCAGTTACTGGTTTTCAGATTAATTCTTGATAAATCATCAGCTGTAAGCCTTATTTTAGGAGCTTTCACTACTTTTATAAAAAAAACTTATAAAATATTAATACGTGAAACATAGCCATTAGCATGGGGTTTATGGCTAAATATATATTTTGACAATTGTGACAATAGTATTAATTCTTGATTATTCTATATCAATAATCTACGCAAACATCGATGCTATAAGGGTTTGGTGAGTTCTCCCCATAAGCTGTGGATAACCCTGTGTATAAGTCGCCACTTGACAAGAATTTCCCTAGACAACTTAAAGGGTAAGGTAAAATCGTTCATTTTTTGTACAATTAAAAAAAACTTATAAATCAAACACTTAGACTGATATGACAACTACTTGAAATTATTTTTAATATTTTCAAAATAAAATTTTATCGTTAGCGATGTTTCACAATTCGTGAATTTCTAGGCTTTATCTACTGTGGACAACCTTTAAGCCTATTGACAAACAGTACCATTATATTGTCCAAAATAATAGTTCCTATTTTCATTATTTTAGGCAACCCATCAGCTGTATATCATGCGACAGTTAATGTCGTCTATCGTCACTCGACCCACTAAATGGCCTTTGCAATTTGTTATAATCACTCTACCAAATCAATAGTACTCAAGAGAAAATGTTCGTGACATACAGGCACAGTAAGGCTTAATGGCGATACCAACAGATGCTAATTATGAACTTATTTTTGCTTATCTCACGATTTGATTTTACTGTATAGTAAGGTGACCTAATAAACATTACTGTCTATTTCATCGAGATGACAACCTATTTATCCTAGGTAGATGCTGAACGCTTCTTCCTATCTAAGTGGCAACCCGCCCTATTGAGCCACTACTTTCTATCGTACAAATATATTACGCATAACACCGAAATTGATAGTTTTACATTAATGATTGAAAATAAGGAATCTAGTATGGACGACAATAAAGCCAAAGCACTTAAAGCAGCACTCGGTCAGATTGAGAAGCAGTTTGGTAAGAACACCATCATGCATTTAGGCGATGACGCAGCCATCATGGATGTCGATGTGGTCTCAACAGGCTCATTAGGCCTAGATATTGCCCTTGGCATTGGTGGTCTACCAAAAGGCCGTATCGTTGAAATTTATGGCCCAGAGAGCTCAGGTAAAACGACCATGACCCTGCAAGCCATTGCAGAGTGCCAAAAGCAAGGTGGTACTTGTGCCTTTATCGATGCTGAGCACGCGCTTGACCCTGTCTATGCTCGCAAACTGGGTGTAAACACGGACGAGCTATTGCTATCTCAGCCTGATAATGGCGAGCAAGCACTTGAAATCACTGATATGTTGGTTCGTTCAGGGGCCATCGACATGATCGTTATTGACTCAGTTGCAGCCTTGACGCCGCGTGCTGAGATTGAAGGCGAGATGGGCGACTCACATATGGGCCTGCAAGCACGTCTCATGAGCCAAGCACTACGTAAGATTACAGGTAATGCCAAACGCTCTAACTGTATGGTGGTCTTTATTAACCAAATCCGTATGAAAATCGGCGTTATGTTTGGTAGCCCTGAGACCACAACTGGTGGTAACGCGTTGAAGTTCTACGCCTCTGTACGTATGGACATTCGCCGTATTGGCGCAGTTAAAAATGGTGATGAAATCATCGGTAACCAAACCCGTGTGAAAGTCATCAAAAATAAAATGGCACCACCATTCCGCCAAGCCGAATTTGAAATCACTTACGGCGAAGGTACTAATCACTTAGCCGAAGTCATTGATTTGGGCGTTGAGATTGGTGCGGTTGGTAAAGCAGGCTCTTGGTATAGCTATGGCGACGAAAAAATCGGTCAAGGTAAAGCCAATTCTGTATTATTCTTAAAAGAGAATCCTGTGATTGCTCAAGAAATCGAAGATAAGATTCGCGACGAAAAACTTGGATCAAAAAAGAGTGCCAAAGATAAAAAGACTGACGAAGCCAAAGAAAAACCAGGCGCTGAACCTGTACAATAACGGAACGATCAATAACTGTTATCAATTATCATGATTTATTATGAAAATTAAAACCTTAGCTGAGATACTCGCTGAATCGGACACCGATTCAGCGAGTTCTCCTAATGCCCAACCAAAAAAACATACTAAGCACACATATAAAGATGAGCCGCACAAACCTCGTAAAAATGGCAAGCGACCTACCTATTCAAATAAAAATAACGCTATAGCCAATGACTCGTTAATTAGTGATTCTACTGCTGACATAGACTCGAGCGACCCACTCTTCTCTTCCTCTATCAATCAAAAAACATCCAAACCTAAAAAGCGTCAGAAACGTGAAAAACGCTTCCATCCAGCGGCTAACTTTAGCCCTGAACCTAGTGATGTGCCTACTTATCTGCCACCTGAAGCGCAAAGTATCAAAGAGATGCTAGCAGAGGTTAAGCACAGCGTTCATGGAGATGAGATAGATAATAGCTTAGCAACAGATACTGGTCGTAGCACTGATCCGTCTTTGAGAAAATCAAAAAATAAAACTGAGCTTTCGACTCCTGATGATAACGACATAGACAATCAAAACGATAATATACCAGCTGCTCTCAAAGCTTATTTGCGTACACCTGAACAGAAACAAGCAGAGATCGATGCGATTAAAGCCGAAAGCCGCTTACGTTGGTTGGCATTTTATTATTTGTCGCGCCGTGAATATGGCAAATCTGAGCTCAAGCAAAAACTCATCGATAAGGAACAAGATCCAGAGAAAGTTGATGCGCTCCTTGATGAATTCGAGGAGAAAGGCTATCAAAGCGATTACCGCACTACTCTGATGCTAATACGTGAAAATATTCGTAAAGGCCGTGGACGCGGTCGTATTAAGCAAGAATTTTATCGTAAGAAAATTGCTATGCCTGGTAATATCGATGAGCTGATTGATATGGCCAATACTGAGTCAGAGGAATTTAGCGAATTTGTAGATGACAATGATGACAACTTGGTCGATGGCGTAGACTGGCTGAAATTGGCTGTGACAACACGTACTAAAAAATACGGTGATGACATACCTGTTGAGCAAAAAGACAAAGCCAAGCAGTTGCGATTTTTACAATATAGAGGATTCAATACTGATATATGTTTTGCCGCGCTCAACTATACGCTGGACACGTTAGATGAGCGTTTTTAGCCAACACTCACCTATATATTGACTAGGGCGTGTCTTCAATTCAATCGATATTCATCTAAATGGGCTAAAAATGGCTAAATCTTGCCAAACTACGTCAAGTAGTACAAGGCAACCGAGTGTAGATGTATATTAAATACTTCAAGCGAAGTTAACGCTGTAATAATTTTATAGTGGAATGACTATAGATTTAGATGGCTTATTAATAATAGCCAAGTACTTTCCACCAAATCAAACCAGCACCTATCCAAATAACTAAGTTCACCACACTCATAATCGCACCAATGCTCCACCACTCTTTCAACGTCACATAGCCAGAGTTGAAAATTACAGGGGCTGTACCAGTCGCATAATGGGTCAACGTCATCATGATATTACCCGCTGCAGCCAAGATTAAGGCATATAACATCGGCGGCGCGCCTAGTGTCAGGCCAACCGCATAAAATGCTGCAAATAGTGCGGTAATATGGGCGGTAGTACTAGCGAAAAAATAGTGTATATATAAATAGACTAAGGTCAGAATTGTCACTGCGCCTATCCAACCTACCCCAGTCGTTCCAATAAGAGACTCAATATTGCCCGCGAACCAGCTAATCAAACCAAGCTTGTTCAGATAAGCGGCCATCATAATCAGTGCACCGAACCAAACAATGGTGTCCCATGCAGACTTCTCTTTTAGAATGTCATCCCACGTCAATACACCAGTCAATATCAATGTCGTCAAGCCAATAAAGGCGGTTGTGGTGGCATCAACGCTATACTGCTCACCCAAAATTAACGCAGGAATATTAGCCCACAATACCAACATAAGACCAAATACACCGAGCATTATCTTTTCGTGGGTGCTGATTTGGCCCATTTCTGTTAGATTATCTTTTGCGAATTTTTTGGCATCAGGTGTTGCTTTGACATCAGGAGGATAAATCAGGTAAATAACTAATGGCATGACGATCAGACACAGCATACCAGGGATAAACATCGCCACTGCCCATGTCGTCCACGACAGCTGAATATCACCACCAGTCGCTTTATTCACCAGCTCTACGACTAAAGGGTTGGGCGCAGTAGCAGTGATAAACATACCAGAAGTAATAGGGTTGGCGTGATAATTCACCATCGCTAAATAGCGACCAATTTTATTTTGAGTACCTTCTTCTGGCGTCGAATGAAAGCTTTGTGCAATGGATTTCATAATAGGATGAATAATACCGCCACCACGTGCCGTATTAGACGGTGTGATGGGTGCGACCATCAGCTCAGCAGCAGCTAAGGAATAAGCAACGCCAATGGTTTTTTTACCAAAGATAGAGATGAAGTAATAAGCGATACGGCGACCTAAGCCTGTCTTTATCAACCCACGCGATATCATAACCGCAATACCAATTAGCCAAATCAATGGGCTTGAATAGCTTGACAAGGCATCGCTAATGGCTTGCTTTGGACTATCACTTGTGACGCCTGTCAACGCAACTAAAGTCACGGCAATAATAGCAATGGCGCCAATAGGTAATGCCTTTCCTATAATGGCAACAATGGTCGCGATGAATAGTGCCAGCATATGCCACGCTTCTGGTGTGACACCCGTCGGCACTGGGATGACAAACCAAATTATCAAACCAACTAAAATAGCGATAGCCGCTTGAACAGGCTTAAATGGCATAAATAATAATCCTTATAAAATTATTGAACGAACAAATGGATATACCTTTCATTCAATACTCTTAGTGTGACAGGTATTACCGTCATCACTTAAGTTATCATCTTAACTATTTTATAAGATTTATAGAATTCTTACGTTATTGTTTACTGTTTTTAACATATCTATTTAGATTAAAAAACAAGTTAGTGACAACTGTTCTGCTAAATATGGTATTCATGTATAAGCTATAAAAAAACAGCCCGTCTAGTGACGGGCTGTTTTTCTATTATGCTTTCATTGATATGTCTAATTTTGCAAATAAAAATTTATTTTATAAAAGACTATTTGAAATTACCAAGACGGTTAGATAATTGGCTAATGATTTGGTCAATCTCTTCATTGGCTTCATTTTCAGTATCTAAGTTACCATTTGGTGTTAATTGATTCATCACTTCAGGCAGTAGTTCAGCGAGACCCTGACGTACTTCTGCATCATTGGCACCGGTATGCGCAGCTACTTGTTGAATTTCATTTTCATCAAACAAGCGATTGATATCATTAGGGTCAAGGTTATCGTTAGTTTCTTGACTACTCATCCAAGATCGCGCTTTGCTTTCATGACCCATAGCAGTAATTTTCGATAGTGCACCACTTAAGCCACCATTACGCTTGATCCAGCTGAGTACCATTGGCATCAATGCAGCTATTAGCATGCTTTTCCCACCAAAGCTGCCACTTTGTTTTTGACCGCCACCCAATACACTGCCTAATATATCTCCTAAACCACCAGCACCTGAGCTCATACCACCGCTTTGAGTGCTCCCCGTCAGACCACCCAGAATATCATCTAAACCAAAACCATTATCGGCCTGACGATTATTTTGTGAATTATTGGCACTTGTCTGACTGCTTCCACCTAACACACTGCCCAATATATCACCCAAACCACCAGTACCACTCGAGTTCACGCTTTGGTCGGTAGAATTACGCTGTGTACTTTCTGGATTCATCGCACTACGGGCAACTTGGCTCACTAAATTCCCTAACAAGCTCATACTCTACTCCTTTTTTGTCATATTATTTATTTTGAAAGTATCACTATACTTTTTTAATATATTAAAATTTAATCAGTATCTGACGACTGTATAGATCTCTTAAACGGCGCACTTTACGCTTACAAAATAACAAATTGCTTTCATTATCGAGAGAGCTGTTTTGTTATAACCTGTAGTCATTCATTAACCTTATAAAAAAGCTAAAATACCAAAACTGCCATTCAAGGACTGAAATAACAACCACCTACTTACTTTTAGCAGAGCTCACATTGGCTAAAATATTCAATTCTCGCCACTGCTCAGCGTTCACTTGATCACGGAATACTGTCATTGATAAAGAACGTTGATAGGGTTCTACAATATCGAACTCAAAGCTCATAGCCCACCGATAATTATGGACCTTGACCATTTGTGCCTGCCACAGCTCATCACCGCGACTCGTCCTAATCATTAGCTGCCAACCTCTATCAACACGCTGACTCAGGGGCGGTTGGCTCATATGCAATAGTACAGGCCGTGATAATATCAAATACCCAGTAACTGCTGCTGCCACTACTAAGGTAACGACATACTGCCATACGTTTAAAGAAGCAAGCCATGCGAGTATAACCATAGCACTCGTCAAACTCATGTAAAACAACACGCGCAAATAGCTAGCAGGCTGAATAGCAGTATCAATACGTAATGAAGTTGCCATAGTCATATTTGAGTGCCACAATAAATATGAAGCATTAAGCCAAATCTTTAGTATGACGCCATGTTTTAATTTTATTCACTAGCGCCCATATGTCTTCGTTTTCTGGACGATTTTGATTGGTGAAATAATCTAATAAATCAGGATCTTCGTGAGTTAACATTTCTGCAAATGTATTTTGCTCTTCAGGCAATGCTGTCAAATATAGCTCTTTGACATAAGGATCAATATAAAAATCTAACTCTTTGAGTCCACGGCGGGCTTGATAAATAATACGGCGTTGCTCATTCGTTGCTTCTGGTTGTGTAGTGGTCATAAAGCTACCTTCATCAATTTGAATAGTTTTTTTAGTGTATTTAGATGTTTCTAAAATCGTTTCTTATTTCTTTAAGTAAAGTATAGAACACCTATAGCATTGGACAACAGCGTAAACGAGTATAAATATCTATTGATGACGATCATACTCAGACAACTGATTCCATAGCGCTACTGCTTGCTGCATCATCGTCACATTATGCGTGCGAATGATACTTGCCCCTTGTTGTAGCGCAAAAACACCTGCGGCCATTCCTGCTGCATCACGCTCTGTTGCTTGAGTATTAGCCACTGCTTCAACCCCACTTTTACTCAATACTTCTGCTAAAAATCGCTTACGTGAAATGCCAAACATCATTGGCAATCCTAGTATCTGCAACCGCTGAAGCTGGCTTAATAGTGCACAGTGGTGCTCATAGTTTTTCGCAAAACCAAAACCTGGATCAATAATTATTTTTTCACGTTTGACACCGATACTGATTACCTCATCAACACGGTCGACTAGCTCGGTACTCACATCCTCTATTACATTATCATACTGTGCCAAGTCATTCATCGTCGTCGGCTCACCGCGCATGTGCATGAGCATGACTGGTATATGAAGCTTGGCTGCCATTGTAGCCGCACCAACACGCTTTAGAGCCCGTACGTCATTCCATATATCAGCACCGGCTTCAAATGCGGCTTCCATAACTGTTGGATTACTAGTATCGATAGACAGCCAAATATCATTTCCAAAAGATTGTCTAATGGCTTGAACAACAGGTACGACGCGATACATCTCATCACTCGTAGCGACAGCATCCGCATTTGGGCGAGTAGACTCCCCACCAATATCAATAATAGTCGCACCTTCATTGATCATTTTCTGGCAATGCTGAATGGCTTTATCCACCGCATTGAACTGCCCACCATCTGAGAATGAATCTGGTGTGACATTAAGTATACCCATAATATGAGGTATTGATAAATCTAAAGTTTTATCACGACTAGATATCTTATAGTCGGGTAAGGCTTGGAATAATGACATAACCCATTTATCTCTCATAAGAACAATTTTAATTATTACTGCCTATGCTCATGATACCAGTAAATTTTACTCGGCCCTAAATCCTTCATAAAACAATGACAATAAAAAAGCCCTTTATATAAAGGGCTTTCTTATTGAGAGTTTACAAACTAAACGCTACATCGCTGGTAATGGTGGCGGTGTGGCACCAGTTGTTTTCACATCATTTTTCGACAAGTTTACTTCGTTATGCTGGTAGACTCTCGGTGGACGCGGTGCTTCACCTGCTAGGATATCTTGCAGTTGGTCACGATCAATAGTTTCCCAGTTCATGAGAGCCTCAACCATCGCATGCATCTTGTCTTGATTGGCTTCAATCAATTCACGAGCGATATCGTACTGCTCTTCTAGCATACGGCGTACTTCTTCATCAACTTTTTGCTGAGTAGCTTCAGAGATCGTACGACCACCACCGCCGAAATATCCTTGCGAGTTGTCGTCATCTTCGTACACCATGATACCAAGTGCATCAGACATACCGTACTTCGTGACCATCGCTCGTGCCATTTTAGTAGCACGTTCAAAGTCGTTCGAAGCACCCGTCGACATTTGATTGATAAAGACTTCTTCGGCGATACGACCACCGAACAAAATAGCAATGTCGCTCAACATTTTCGATTTATACATACTGGTCTGATCGTGCTCAGGCAATTGCCAAGTCACACCAAGGGCAAAACCACGAGGCATAATAGTAACTTTATGCACAGGATCTGTACCCGGTAATAGCTCAGCTACCAACGCATGGCCGGCTTCATGATATGCAGTCGCACGTCGCTCTTCTTCGCGTATCACCATAGACTTGCGTTCAGGACCCATATACAACTTGTCTTTAGCATCTTCAAAGTCATTCATATCGACACTGGTCTTGTTACGACGTGCTGCAAATAATGCGGCTTCGTTTACAAGGTTGGCAAGCTGTGCACCACTGAATCCAGGTGTACCGCGAGCAAGAGAACTTGCGTCTACACTAATCGTGTTTGGCAATTTCTTCAAATGGACTTTTAAGATTTGCTCACGACCTTTAATATCTGGTAAGCCTACTTGTACTTGTCGATCAAAACGACCTGGACGCAGTAATGCTTTATCAAGCACGTCAGCACGGTTAGTCGCAGCAATAACGATAACGCCTTCATTGCCTTCGAAGCCATCCATCTCAACCAGTAACTGGTTAAGTGTCTGCTCACGTTCATCATTACCACCGCCCATACCGGAGCCACGATGACGACCGACTGCATCAATCTCATCAATAAAGATGATACATGGTGCACTTTTCTTTGCTTGTTCGAACATGTCACGTACACGTGATGCACCAACACCGACGAACATCTCAACGAAATCAGAACCTGAGATAGAGAAGAACGGTACTTTAGCTTCACCAGCAATGGCTCTTGCTAGTAGCGTCTTACCAGTACCCGGAGGGCCTACCATCAAGATACCACGTGGAATGGTCGCGCCTAGCTTCGTAAATTTATCTGGCGCACGTAAAAACTCAACCACTTCCACGACTTCTTCTTTGGCTTCTTCACAACCGGCCACGTCTTCAAAGTTGACGTTGATTTGATCTTCGGTCAGCATTTTAGCTTTTGATTTACCAAAGCTCATAGGGCCGCCGCCTTTTCCGCCTGCGCCGCCTTGCATATTACGCATGAAGAATAAGAACAGACCAATAATCAATAGAATTGGGAAGCTGGCGATCAATAATTGCATCAAGACGCTTTGGCGCTTTGGTGCAGTTCCTTGAACTTCGACTTGGTTTTCACGTAGCAGTGGCATCAGTTCGTCATCTGATACAGCAGGTCTAATGGTCTCAAAAGCTGAGCCATTTTTCTTCTCGCCGGTGATTTCTTCGCCGTCAATTTCAACACTGGCTACTTGGTTTTCTGACACAGCGGTCACAAACTCAGAGTAGTTAAGGCTATCCGGCTCAGATGATTGATCGAAGCCGCTAAACACCAGCACTAAAACGCCGATTACCACCAGCCACAATAAGGTATTTTTTACCATGTCGCTCACTAGTTATTCCCATCCCTTACTTATTGGTGTGTCTATTAAACACGTGACGTCTATAAACGTATCGCTCATTTTTCATAAACCTATCAATGTCAGAATTTTCTGATTGGGGCTTATACATGTCAAATGTCTTATAAAACAGGTTTAACAAGTTATAAATATCAATGATATATGAATCTATCGCAGATGAGCTTATCAAGCGCTTATTGTCAGACGACTTTGCCTAAAACAAAGTTAATATACCATGATATGTGGTACTAACCTGCATAATTCAAGCAGGTATTGCTATTATTCAATCAACGATTGTAACGTTTTTAATATTCTAATAGATATACTTAATGGTGACACAATATCCAGCTTACAATGGCAATAACTCGTCGAAGTTAAAACTATTTAATCGCTATCCAAAACATCTCTTTTGAGCGCGGCCTAGAAGCACCTGGTTTGATACTACGGATTTTACTAAAATCCTGCTGCATCTGCTTGCGTAATTCTTGTGTTCCTTCACCTTGAAACACTTTCATAATAAGTGCGCCACCTTCTGGTAAGGTTGCCAAAGCAAAATCCACTGCCAATTCACATAAGTACATCATACGCGGCTGATCAATCGCGCTATTACCTGCCGTATTGGGTGCCATATCAGATAACACCACATCGACCTGCCTATCGCCAACTTCTGCCATGATGCTATCAAACACTTCTGCTTCACGAAAATCACCTTGGATAAAGGTAACATCAGGCAAAGTATCCATCGCTAAGATATCAGAGGCAATCAAAATGCCTTGTTCGCCTACCAATTGACCAGCCACTTGTGACCAACTACCAGGAGCACTACCCAAATCTACGACCGTCATACCTTTTTTAATCAGGCTGGTTTTTTCATTGATTTCTAATAATTTATAGGCAGCACGGGCACGATAGCCATCTTTATGAGCCTTTTGCACATAATGATCGTCAATGTGCTCTTTCATCCAAGCGCTACTACTCTTTGACAATTTTTTATTTTCGATACGCGTGGCCAAAATACCTGCTCCTATTGCTTTGCAAAACACTAATACATACTGATGAAATAGCCACTACATTTATAAAATGCTTTAAAGATGGACTCAATTAGACCATTGATTTGTTCTCTTGTCTTAAACTGAACAAATTCTATTGGTTAAAACACTGTTTTATAAGACAGTAGCGTTTATAATGTGGCTAAACATTCAGTTTAACATTTTCATCACGTAAAATCGTGCAAAATCCTGCTGATCTCATGCAAGTTGACCACAGATTATCTATAATGGTCATCAACTGCTCTCAATAGCATTGTCATTTATTTTTATCAACACTTAGGAATTCTATGGAACTCGATAACGCTACAATCAAACGCCTAAGAGGCATTGGTCACGAACTGAAACCGATTGTCATGATTGGCAACAAAGGTATTACTCCAACCATCATTGAAGAAATTAATCGTGCTCTAACAGATCATGAACTTATTAAAGTAAAACTACCATCAGGCACTAAGCAAGAACGTGATGTCATTGGCGCTGAGCTTGCAACTGCTGCTAAAGCATCTTTGGTACATTCAATTGGTCGTATGGCACTGTTACTACGCAAAAACCCGAACGCCAACCCAAAACTGTCTAACTTAGCACGTCACGCACAGTAATGTGTGATGGCACATTTAGTTTAAGAAATATCATACCGTAAAATCTCATATCACAGCCGGACCCTTACGGTAAAATATAAAAGCCGCGATGCAACTTGCTCGCGGCTTTTATATTGTCTACTCTCATCGATTTGCCTGTTTTATAAGACTAAATCACACAATCGACATAGCTTTCTCATTATAGTCAATCCTTTATAAAATAGTGAGACAGCGTTAACCTTGCTTGAAGTATCACACATACCTCTTCAGTCGGTTGCCTTATATCTCTTTTAAACTGGATCAACTATATTATTTTTGAGTTTTATAAAATGATGAATCAAACCTTTGACCTTTACATAGCAAACGAAACGATCGCAAGTGACGCACAACAACTTGGCGTAGCTATAGATGATCTCAAGCGTATCTGTGTTCAGGTAAGTGCTAATATTGTTCAATATCCTGAGGTATGTCTACAGCTGACTTACCGCATTACTTTGCCTAACCAAATGCTAGCAGATAAAGTAGACTGGCCGATATGGCAACCTGAACAGGTCAGATTTTCTGATTACTTATGGGAAGAGACCTGCCTTGAGTGCTTTATCACTGGTCGCACTATCGACTCTCACGCTGTTACCGAGCATACAACCTCTTATATTGAGATTAATGCCAATCCAGATGGTCGTTATGCACTCTATCAATTTGAGAGTTACCGTAACCCTGCGACATTACCGCCGACACCTTTGTACCAAGACGATGGACACACGCGTGCCTCTATTGAGTGGACTAACAAGCCCAAGCATCAAAGTACATCCGCAAACATGCATTTACTTAGAGAGCCAGACACTCTACTTAAACATGAACTCAAACCTAATAGTTGCGAGCGAAGCTTCAACGTACCATTGACTCGACTGTCTGACTCGCATCTGAAATATGCTATCAATAACACTATCATTGGGCAAATACATCCATGCGTCATCTTGTGGTTGGACAAGACGCCTTTATACTTCGCAACCAGTCATGCCTCGCCGCCTGATTTTCATAATCACCAGTACTGGTCGAGATTTGAGCTTTAGCCATATCACATGCAGAGCATTACTTGAATAACACTGCAAATAGAAGAACTTCTAAAAGTTACTCTCACTTAAACTTGATGTTTAAAATATAAAAAAACCCAGTAATGTCATAAAGAACATTACTGAGTCTAGAGAAAACGGTTTGCTTAGCAGATGATTGCGTGTACTTAACTGATTACTTATCAGCCATCGCAAGATAGATGCCACGGTCTGATGCATCATCGACATACTGCGAATCGCGCCATGTGGTATAGCTATAATTACCACTATATGGGCTGATGCTGTTTTGACGGAAATCAGATACCCAGTCATTGCCATCAAAGATCTGAATGTGACCATGTGGACGACTTGAAGTACGGTTATAAACCACGACATCACCAACTTGTGGCTGCATATCATTACTGATTTTGGTAAACCCTGCTTGGGCTAGTGTGCCACGAGAGGCATATTGATAAGCTGAAGGGTTCGGTGTAAATTCGTAACCAGCTGATTGTAGTGCTTTACGTACATAACGAGCACAGTAGCCAGAGCTTCTAGACAAAGCGACGCGTGATGCGTTTGCTGCTGCAATAGCAGGGGCAGAAAAACGATCTGGAATTGATTTTGCTTGTTGCTGACGCTGCTCATAAGATAGGCGACTGGTTAGCGAAGCAAGCTGATATTCTTTTTGCTTAGCATGTGCGCTTAGATTATCAATGGCTTGGCTGATCTCATCGTTACTATATACATGAGCACCACTGTTCGTGCTATAGATATTACGACTAGAACCATAGGTCGCAGAAGTAGAGATATTTGTGGTGGTATGACTCAAGGTATTATTTGGTTGAAAGGTTGTTTCGACAGCACCACTTGCCTGTGCTATACCCATTCCCAATACTGACAAAATTAATAAAGCTTGTTTCATAAATTTACTACCTATTGTTAATGCAAGACAGCTCGTCATCCTTGACGAAGCATCAATTAATTTAGTGGACATTATCATTAAACAAACATGATAAAATCCTTATGACAACAGCCTGCTCTTTCTTCTGTAGTGACTAATGCTGCTATCAGCATTCATTTAGTCAACTCTCATGTAAATCGCTTGCCATATATCGCTTTAGCATGTCTGTTATGAATATCGATTTTGTCACCTATTAGATGAGTCATTACGATGTCAAAAAAACAGCCTAACCGGCTTGCCCAACTTATTGATCATCAAGCTTTTGCTGGTAGCGCACTACCCCAAACACTTGCTGACAACATGAGACTATATATAGAAACGACCAATGAGGTAAAAGAGCTATTGGTAGACTGTCTACCTGAGGAAATCCTCAATACCTGTTGGGTCGTAGGCTTCACTTCTGAGCAATTAATTCTTAGCGTTGGCTCGATGACTGCTGCTAATCACATACGGTATTTGCAAAGTTCTTATTTGCAGGTACTGACAGAGCAGTCCATTACATTTAAACAACTCAAGCAAATCCGCGTCGTGGTGGCTAGCAAATCGGCTGATAATTATTCATCTAAACAATCATCTGCAGTCTTGTCAAAGCCTCAGAAAGCCAATGAAAATCAGGCCCTTAGCCAAAACATAAAGCGGACTATATCACAGGCTGCAGAGCATGTCACCACTGATGAAAAACTTAAAAAAGCACTTTTGCGCTTGATAAATTCTTAAAAAACCTGACCCTAACATGTAAAGTTATGTAAATAAAAACGTAAAAACTGGCCAACAACGCTGAGATTTTGTAATGACGCCAACAAAAAAAATCATCTACCAGCGATATTCATAATATGAATATCACCGACAGATGATTGGAAAACTACCTACAGCTTTTGTATTCTCTACTCTAAAGAGGAATTATCAAAATAATCGCGACTCTATATTTAAATTATAGAATATTATAGGAATGTAATTATCGTAGAGCTATGTAATATTGCGTCAATGTTTCGATACTTCGTGTATATCCCTCTCTTCACCCTTCAACAGCCATCCCTTTCAGAGGAAGATACTCGATAGGACAGGTTACATTGTCATCAAAAGTTACAATTTCAAAGTTATCATGATCAGATAGTATTTCACGCACTAACAAGTTATTTAATGCATGACCAGACTTATAAGCGTTAAAACGACCTAAAATTGGATAACCAATCAGATATAGATCACCTAGCGCATCCAAAATTTTATGACGAACAAACTCATCATTGAAACGTAAGCCTTCTTCGTTAAGAATATTGGCTTCATCTATGACGATAGCATTGTCCATACTGCCACCTAACGCCAAATTATTCTGGCGTAATGCCTCAATGTCACGTAAAAATCCGAAAGTACGTGCTGAGCTTAATTGCTCAATGAAATTTTGCGTTGAAAACTGCAGTTGTGCATGTTGAAAATTCTTATCAATAGCAGGGTGATCAAAATCAATTTCGAAATTTAATTCAAACCCTTCATACGGGCGCAGCTCTGCCCATTTATCGTCGACCTTTACACGTACTGGTCGTATTATCTTAATAAACTTTTTCAAAGCGTCTTGTTCACAAAACCCTGCATCAAGTAGCAATGCAACAAAAGGTGCAGCACTACCATCCATAATCGGAATCTCTGAAGCAGAGACACGGATTAAAAGGTTGTCTACACCAAGTCCAGCAATTGCACTCAATAGATGCTCAACTGTACCCACTCGTGTACCACCGAATACTAGGTTTGATGACATCATGGTATCTTGTACTAAAAAGGCACTGGCTGGAATTGGCTGACTGCCTTCGATATCAGAGCGCTCGAAAACAATACCTGTATTTACAGGTTGAGGATGAAATTCTAAGTCAACAGGCTGACCACTATGAAGACCAGTACCTGTAATAGCTATCGCAGTTTTTATGGTTCTTTGGTTCATGACTGTCTTCTCACATATTTTGTTACAATTGCCATAGTGTACCATTACAGGCCCCTAGTTCGCCACAGTTAAAACTCGCTATTTTCCTTATCTCCTTGATTGATAACACTTATCGCACCAAACCGAAACTATTTCTATGCTCTATTGACATAACTATCTCTATATAAATAGCTGTATTGAAGTCTATTTCTATCATCAGAAATTGTTTCGTACTACCATTTATTAATGATTATCTCTTCCCAAGGTGCTACTTCTATCGGTAAAAAATTATAGAATCACCTCTTTGCAAACAGACATACCTTATCTACGGCCACAAAAAAGCCAGCGATTAAACGCTGGCTTTTTTACTCTATTTAAAAACATCTCAAAATATTATTTATTTTGTTGGCGTTTTAGATAGTCTTGAATACTGTTGGTTTTGGTCTTAGCTTGTTCTTGAGGCGCGTTAGAACGTACAGTAGCAGAGGTATCTTGATACATTTGAGCTTGTGACTGCTTTTGGCTGTTCAAAGCACTGGTATGTACATTAGGATCAACAGGCTGAGTGCTGTTCACAGAAGGTACTGGCTGCTCCACTACTTCAGGTTCTTGGCCAGCATTTTCATCTAAAGTCAGACCCGTTGCAATGACTGTCACATGCAAGTCATCACCCATTTTTTCATCGATAACTGAACCATAGAAAATATGAGCATCATCAATATCAGTGATTTCTTCAACGATGACACTGATCTTGCTCATCTCATCTAATGATAGTGATTCAGAAGAAATCACGTTGACCAGTAGACCTTTAGCATTCTCTAAGCGTAAATCATCAAGTAATGGAGATCTGATGGCTTTTTCAGTCGCTTGACGTGCACGATCATCACCACTTGCACGGCCAATACCCATCATCGCATGACCTTTAGCAGTCATAGCAGTACGGATATCGTTGAAATCGATATTGATCATACCTTCGCTAGCGATGGTTTCAGCAATACCTTGAACCGCATGCAATAATACATCATCTGCTTTTTTGAAAGCATCTTGCATAGAGATATTACCGTAGACACTCATCAACTTGTCGTTTGGAATAGTGATGATAGAGTCAACGAAATTGGTTAGCTGCTCAATACCGGCTTTAGCCGCTTTAATACGTTTACCACCTTCAAATTTGAATGGCGTGGTCACTACTGCAACTGTTAACACTTCCATTTCTTTAGCAATACGAGCAACCACCGGTGCTGCACCAGTACCTGTACCGCCACCCATACCAGCAGTAATAAATACCATATCTGCATGTTCAAGTAACGCACGGATAGCTTCTTCTTCGCTTTCTGCTGCTTCACGTCCAACTTCTGGATTGGCACCAGCACCTAGACCACGGTTCGTCTTTGCACCCAATTGTAGTTTATGCGGCGCTGTTAGACGATCAAGTGCTTGTTTATCCGTATTAGCACAAACAAATGTCACACCTCTAATCCCTTGCTGTACCATATGTTCAACTGCATTACCGCCGCCGCCGCCCACACCGAATACAGTGAAGCTCGCTTGGCCGTTGTTTTGAAGCTGGTTATCATCTGGCATGGTGTATTTTGACATAAAAAGGATTCTCCAGTTGCAGATAGCGTGATGATTGATACGTGGTAACGCACTCATATGGCGCACTATCGACATACTATATATAAATGTATTTAAATAAAATAGGGTTATGGCTTAAATCTTTCAGCATAGATAACAATAGGTCATCATCGCAAAGGGTATTACTTTTTATATTACTTCGTTTTCTGCTTGAATAATTTAGGTAAACTCTACAAGAATATTAGCATTCTCAATATTTTACCAAAAAATCTACAATATCTTTTTCAGTACACTAGCAAAACGTTGCCCTGCACTTTGAAAAACACCAGTGACTCGATTCTTTTGAATCGCTTCAGGCTCACTCTTTTCGCTACGACGGAACTGTTCGCTCTGACTGTAAAGTAGCGTACCAAATGCTGTCTGGTAAGCACGATCATTTACCTGAATATTCAGCTGCTTGAACGATTCATCATTATCAAAATGATTATAAGCACTGATAGCAGGATGTATATTGGTCAGCACCACCGGCATTTTTAGCAATTTTTTGGCAAAAGGTATCATACCTTTAACCGCGCTGCCACCACCAGTGAGAACGATGCCTTTGTCTATATAACCAATCAAATCTGCGTCATGTAATTGACGAGCCACTTCCGTAAATATCTGGACATAGCGAGCTTCGATAATACGGGCTAGATTATAAATGCCGATATTAATTTCATCGCCTGTCCCTTGCGGCTTAAAGATAAAGAAAGAGCTAGGATCAACACTATTAACATCAACAGTACCGTGAGTCTTTTTGAGCTTTTCAGCTTCAATCATTGATATGCCAAAGTCAGCTGAGATATCCATCGTGACTTCATGGCTTCCCGTTGCGATACAATGGGTAAATATCAATTTGTTTTCTTTATAAACACAAATACTGGTGGTACTCGCACCAATATCTACCAAGCACACACCTTGTTGACGCTCATCACTCATCAAGCTATATTCAGCGCTTGTCACTGCATCGAAGACAATATGGTCAATACCAACGTCACAGCTTTGCAATAATTTTTGGATATTTTGGCGGCTAGACACTGGCATCATCATCATGTGGTACATCACAGAGATATTATGCGCCATTGTTTCGATAGCATCATCAACCATAAAGTCTTGGTCGTTGACGTAAATACCTTGCTGACAGCAATGCATCAAATAATAGTCCGGTGGCAAATCGCGTGACTTGGCATTAGATAGTGCTTGTACCATATCTTTGGCACGTACAGCCTCCTCTTCCACTTGCACATCACCTGTACTGTTTTTGCTAGACAGTTCAGGCGTTGCCAACGTCAACCACACACTATGCACACGGCAATTGGCAGTATCTTCTGCTTCTTGAATGGCTTGCTTAATAGCACCTTGTAGACGCTCACGATGCTTTATTTGACCTTGATAAAAATCGCTATTTTTAACTTGCCCAACGCCCAAAATGCGAATGTCTTTTGCAGAGACAACATTGCCAATGACGACATAAACTGCCGTGGCACTTAGATGGACAACAACCAGATTTTCAGTATTTTTCATGGTACCAGACAAATTATCGCTAAACAGGAGACCAAATGACGTCTCCATTAGATCATTAAAAAATCGCTATCAATACACTACAAAATTGTGTATTCAATGCTAAATACTATTAAAACCGTTCGAACAAAACAGCTCATATTAAAAGCCAGAATGTTAACCAGTTTTTGCTTCTGTCTATCTATGATGATGGTGCTTCATCATTCTTTGGCTGTACCATATCTCCAGAAATGGTAAAGCCATTTTTATAACGCAAATCTACCGATTGTATCTGGTCTCGACGATCACTTAGTTGATTACCAAGCAGTTGACTCAGATTCAGTAGCTTTTGCGCAGTATTTTCGTTATCAACGATGACGCGTAATCCATTATTAAAGCGAATCAACCATGTCATTCTTGGTGATAAGATAATATCTTCAACCTGTATACCTAATGGTGCGTACCAATCGTTGACTTGCTGCATCTGCTGCATGATGACTGGCGCTTGGGTTATCTCACCTTGTAAAGTAGCAAATTTTTCTTGCGTCAGATCTTTCGTATCAGCAGGAACAAAAACTGTCCCTTTTGCATCAACCAAACGTTCTGTCCCAAAATTGGCAACGGCCTGTTTAGGTAGTGCAGTCACTACAATGCCACGCTGCCAATCACGAGAAACACTTACTTGATCCACCCAAGCCAGACCTATCGTAATGTCTCTTAACGCTTGCAAATCAGAGGTAAAAAAACTGCTTACCTTATGCTGATCCATAACTTGTTGCAATGACTGATATTGAACGCCTGTCAAACCTTGATGATTGACATGGATAGCAGCTGGCGGCGCATCACGCAGAGCCTTGCCACCCATGATCAATATCAGTACTAGCAATCCCAATACCATTGCCATAAACAAGTATTTGACTGAGTTTGGTACTTGGAGCTTAGATTTTGGGCGACGGGCTGTATCACTCATCAAGTCAGTTACCTCGTTGACAGTTTGAGCCATAACGACCTGTGTCCCTATATTTGCATAAAACGGCTTATGCTATTCATTGATGTCAGTCTACACATATTATGCAGAGGTCTATTAAGTCGATATATTATCAAAGTCTTTGGCTAAAACAATTTATATGATGCTATTACGCTTATTCAAACGTAACATTTTTCTTAGTTCATAGATAACTTATGGTTTTTTCTTATAAAAACTTAAACATCATCAAGATATAACCACAATATGTAATATTAACGTATTTCATAGTTAAACAATAGCCTAACCCTTACTGGCAACAGCGAATTTACACAAGTTTACATGAAGTTGTGATATAGCATCTCTAGTGATACATTAACTCGATTTTTCAAGAAAACTTATTCATTTTGAGTAAGAAGCGACCAGCGTTATTGATGACGTTTTCAATTCACTCACGCAGCTCACTTTATGAATGAAGCTGCTTGAATGAAGCTGCTTGAACTAATACAGCAGTACTTAAAACTAACTAAACTGTCTGCGCCAAAATATGCCAGCACAGCGTATCAAAATCCATGCCTCGAGCCTTGGCTGCCATCGGGACCAAGCTATGACTGGTCATACCCGGTACAGTATTGATTTCAAGCAACCAGAAATTGCCTGCTTCATCTTGCATGGCATCGATACGTCCCCAACCTTTTGCATCAACAGCACGGAATGCCGCAAGACTCAAATCCTGTAAGTGCTTTTCATCAGCATCGCTCAAGCCACACGGAATATAGTAGCTGGTATCATTACGATTATACTTGGCTTCAAAATCATAGAAGTTAGTGATATCTGCAGGCTCAAGACGAATGACTGGATAAGCCTCGTCGTCGATAATAACAATCGTAAACTCGCGACCAGTAATCCAGCGCTCCGCCATCACCGCATCACCACACTGTACCGCTGTTGCATAGGCAGCTGGAAGCTCATCAAGATTGTTGACTTTCGTCATGCCAATACTTGAACCTTCATGGACAGGTTTGATGATAAGTGGCAAACCTAACATGTTGACTACTTGCTGCCAGTCAGTATCCGCTGTCAACAATGAAAACGGGGCTGTCGCCACACCGCAGCCTTGCCACAACTGCTTAGTGCGCACTTTATCCATGCCCAGTGCCGATGCCAAAATGCCTGAGCCTGTCTGAGGAATCTCAAACCATTGCAACACGCCTTGTAGCAATCCATCTTCGCCGCCGCGACCATGCAACACGTTAAACACACGATCATACGCACGTAGCTCAGTGATGTCTTGATGCTTAGGATCGAAATGAGTGGCATCCACGCCTTGGTTTTGGAGTGCTTGCAATACAGCCGCGCCACTGTCTAAAGATACGCTGCGCTCATTACTACTACCGCCATAAACGACAGCAACTTTACCGAACTCACTCGCATCTTTTACTTTGCTAGGCGCCACATTTGATAATACTTCTTGGTATGACTGGTTATTTTCCATACTATTTTTCTCTGCTTGGGCAACTGCTGCTAGGGCTGGCTCTGGATTAATAATAGCTGTCTTATCCTCAGCGGCATCCATGGCTGTATTTTTTGCATGTTTTTGATCATTGTTCGTCGTCATGAGGATAACTCCTAGAGTTCTTTTAGCTTACTTGATGTAAAGGTTGTTTGCAGCCAAATCAACGGATATTTGCCCCACATTACCAGCGCCTTGAGTAATCAGCATGTCATTGGCTTTCAATAGACGCTGCATCACAGGCGCTAGATTGTCCTTATCAACAATCGTAGGTTCAACTTCACCGCGCAAACGAATACTACGCGCCAATGACTTGGTATCAGCACCTGTAATTGGCGTTTCACCTGCTGAATATACGTCTAATAATAATAGCTCATCTACGCTTGAAAGTACTTCAACAAAATCATCATAGCAGTCACGCGTACGGCTATAACGATGCGGCTGAAACAGCATGACTAAACGGCGATCAGGGAAACTTTGACGAGCAGCTTTAATAGTTGCATCGACTTCCTTTGGATGATGACCATAATCATCAATCAATAGGACGTTGCCATCATCGATATCTACAGAGGCATGCTGCTCAAAACGACGGCCAACACCTTCGAATTTTTGCAGGGCGCGCTTAATGGCTTCGTCATCCACGCCTTCATCGGTCGCCATCGTGATAGCAGCAAGCGCATTATAAACGTTATGAGTACCAGGAATGTTGAGCGTCAAACGTAAAGGCTCACGGTCACGGCGCAACACGGTAAAGTGGGTTTTAGTGCCCTCAGTCACTAAATCAACACCTTGCACATCATTAAAAGGCTCAAGACCAAAGGTCAGTACAGGGCGGCCAATATCATCAATCATCGCATACAGCTCTGGGTCATCACCACACACCACAGCCAGACCATAAAATGGCATATTTTGTAGGAACTGAATATAAGCGGCTTTTAATTTATCAAAGCTGTTCTCATAAGTTTCCATATGGTCTTGATCGATATTCGTCACAATTGCAGCCATTGGATGCAACGATAAAAATGATGCATCAGACTCATCAGCTTCAGCGACTAGAAAGCGACTACTACCAAGCGCGGCATTTTTCCCAGAAGCATTAAGCTTACCGCCAATCACGTACGTAGGATCGAGCTGGCCTTCTGCCATCATCGTAGTGAGCAAGCTAGTCGTTGTGGTCTTACCATGAGCACCCGCAACAGCAATACTATGACGATAACGCATCAACTCACCCAACATGTCTGCACGGCGAACGACAGGCAAGCGTGCTTCAAGGGCTGCTTTAATCTCAGGATTGCTACGATCAATCGCTGACGATACGACGACAACATCTGCGTTGGCAATGTTTTTCGAGTCATGACCAATTGATATTTCAATGCCAATCTGCTGTAAACGTCGAGTGACCAAGCTCTCAGCGATATCAGAACCACTTACTTCGTAACCTTGATTGCTCATCACCTCGGCGATACCGCACATCCCTGAGCCGCCAATACCTACAAAATGCAAATGCTGGATACGACGCATTTCTGGTATTTCAATCAAACGTTTAGGTAGCGCTTTCGCAGAGGTAGGCATAATCAATTCTCTTGGTTAAAGGCGAATAAAATGTGGTGAATCAGAATAATTAGTTATAAAAATAGCAGCTGGTAGAAATATAAGCTACAGGGTTTGCCAAATAATATCAGCGACCTGCTTGCTAGCACTACGGTTGGCAAGCGCATGGCCTTTCTTGGCCATGGTTAAGCAAGCACTTCGATCAAGCGCTGCCAGCTCATTGCTCAAACGCTGTGGCGTTAACTCAGATTGAGGTAATAAAATCGCTGCATCATGTGAGGTTAACGTACGAGCATTGGCTGTTTGATGATCATCAACGGCATGCGGCAGCGGTACAAAAATAGCAGCAATACCGACGTTTTGAATTTCGGTAACGGTCAATGCACCTGCTCGGCAAACAATGATGTCTGCCCAATTATAAGCAGCGGCCATATCATCAATAAATGGCTGTACCACAAATTTATGAACGCTCCAATCTTGCTCATCATAAGCAGTTTTCGTGGCGGCCTCATTATTTCGTCCACATTGATGACGCACTTCAAAAGGACGGTCTATCAACGCCAGCGCTTTTGGCACGGTATCATTTAATACTTGTGCACCAAGCGAGCCACCAACCACCAGCAACTTAAGTGGTGACGTATCATTCAAATCGTAACGTACAGTCGGTTCCACGACACCAGTGATAGCATTACGTACCGGATTACCAACCGTCTCTAGCTTTGCATCAAGCTCACTATTTGCAAAAGTGTGCTCAAAGGCCTGTAATACCTTGGTAGCAATTTTAGACAGATAGCGATTACTCATGCCAGCAATAGCATTTTGCTCATGAATAATAAGCGGCGTGCTGGTCATACGTGCTGCAATACCGCCTGGTGCGGTCACATAACCACCGAAGCCTACGACAATATCAATCTGATTGTTGCGAATGACTTTTATAGCAGCCATCGTCGCTGATAGCAGGGTTACAGGTAGCTTTAACAAGCGCCCTACTCCTTTACCACGCAGCCCTTGCATATCAATGGCATGAAAGCTATAACCAGTTGGTTTAACTAGGCCATTTTCCATGCCATTTGGCGTTCCTAACCAATGAATAACCGCACCGCGCTGGGTCAATTCCTCAGCCACTGCCAATGCTGGGAACACATGCCCGCCAGTACCAGCAGCCATCATTAATATATGCGGTTTTTTCATGAACGCCTGCCTATCTTTTTATTTATATGAAGGACTTATCATCCTATCAGGATTTTAGTTATCGACAAATAACGACCCTATAAAATCTCGCATAGTATAGTGTAAATCGTTGACTTATATATAGCATTTTATGCGTCGTTAATAATAAAAATCCAAGCCGTGAACAACCTCGGCTTGGCTTTAATAAATACGCTGTAACATCGATAAAATCGACATTTTCAATCACGTTTCGACAAGATATATTAGCACAACTATTTTTTTATCATTGTGCACATACCTTAATGATAAATCACCCTATCATTACTACGATGCTCAAATCGTGAATTTATTTTCAATGGCGATAATAAAGTCCGTCGCAATGTCTGTACCACACTGATCGTCAATCTCGCGTACACAAGTCGGACTGGTAACGTTAATCTCAGTAATACGACCGCCGATGAGATCTAAGCCAACGAACATAAGACCTTTTTCTTTCACAATAGGTGCTACTATTTCTGCCACTTGACGTTCGATATCAGTCAACGGCATAGCAACACCACTACCACCTGCAGCTAGATTACCACGGGTCTCGCCTTTGGTCGGAATACGAGCCAAACTATAACCTACCACCACACCATCGACGATTAATACGCGTTTATCGCCTTCGACAATCTCTGGTAAATAACGCTGTGCCATAATTGGCAGCGTCTCTAACTCCGTCAATACTTCTAGTGTGACACCAATGTTTGGGCTATCAGCAGTCAGACGGAAGATACCTGTACCACCCATACCATCTAGGGGTTTGACAATAACATCTTGCTGCTCAGCAATGAACTTGCGAATGTGCGCCTGTTTACTGGTCACAATCGTTGGGCTCATATAATCACTAAACCAAGTGGCAAACAATTTCTCATTACAATCACGGATGGCTTGCGGATCGTTGACCACGAGTACGCCTGTCGCTTTTGCATGATCGAGCATATAGGTCGTATAGATAAAACGCATATCAAACGGTGGATCTTTGCGCATCAAAATCACGTCATAATCACTAACCGGTGCCGTTGTTTTATCACCTAATGTATAGAAGTCTTTAGGATCACGCTTTACCGTTACTGGCTGCGTATCGACCATCAACTGCCCACGATCCAACCAAAGATCTTGAATCTGACAGTATCCTAAGCTATGCCCGCGATCTTGTGCTGACCACATCATGGCTAAGGTAGTGTCTTTTTTATAATTGACCTGCTCGATAGGATCCATAATAACGAGTATGTTTAACGATTTTTTTTGATTTTCTAGACTCATAACAAAACTCACTTACGTTGTATAGTCAATCAATCTTAAAAATGGTATAAGGCAGACGAGCGCAAGTACTACAGTAGTAGGCTAAGCGAGTCTAACGTCATAACACTTTAAGAGTGGTTCGACTATATTGTTAATAGGCAGATATGAGCGGTTAAATAGGTAAATATCATCTATTCAGCATAAAAGATGCTCGCTCATAAAACCATCTACGACAAATTATACGCCGTACTGCGTGCGATAATGCTGCATTTTTGCAAGCTGAGTCGCATCTTTGTATTGGCTATTGTCATCTGCTAGATAGCTGATTAAATCATCAATATCGATGAGTGCGCGTACAGGGACCTCTAAGGTCGAAGCCAGTTCTTGAATAGCAGAATGCTCAGCTTGACCTTTTTCTTTACGATCAAGAGCGACAATAATACCGGCAACGCTTGCGCCCGCTTGCTCTAAAATCTCGACCACTTCACGCATGGCTGTACCAGCTGTAATGACATCATCTAATACCCAAACCGCTTTGCCATTGACATCAGCACCCACCAAGTTACCACCTTCACCATGGGTTTTGGCTTCTTTGCGATTGTAACCCCATTTAGCATTGATACCATGATGGTTCCATAATGCTTGTGCGGTGGCAGCAACAAATGGGATGCCTTTATAAGCGGCACCAAAAATGACCAGCTCTTGCTCATCTGTACCGTTATTGGTCGCTGCCATCTGTTCAGCTAAGGCGTCGGCATAACCACGTGCTAACAACGATAACATCTCACCTGTCGCCAGCAAACCTGCATTAAAAAAGTATGGACTAATACGACCAGACTTAAGGACAAACTCACCGAACTTAAGGACTTGGTTATCTAAAGCCAATTGAATGAATTGATGCGATGAGAAAGTAGGCTGAGCATTAGGTACTGAATTATTAGGTACACGAGCATTGGACATTAAGGCATTCCTATTAACAAAAATGAGGGCAAAAAATTGGCATTATTGTACGCATTATTGATCAGCTTGACCAACCATTGATGTCGTAATCCTGCATATTAGGATAACGGGTCAATAGACCACTACGTGATGAGAGATTGAAATAGCACTGACCATCATGACTCACTTGTATCTCCCAGCCCAAGTGATAAGCGGCAACAATAATATGTCCCGTAAATAGACGCACCTGACGGTATGCATGACGCTGCGATGGCTCACAGATGACCTGACTAAGCAGATAACTGCGTACATGCTGACAAATTTGCGCCGCGCTATAACTATGATTGATACTTTTGCGCGTACTGCACTGCTGCAACGCATGGACGGCAACACTACACGCCATGATATCAGTGGCCAGACTACCCTCGCCCGTCTCAAACTGCTGCGGCTGCAAAATCACTTGCCAATCATCGGCATAGAGGCTACTGAGTAGCTCATCAGGATTATAACGTTTGGTCAATGCACGCAGAGAGGTTGAAGCATCTCTAACTTTACTGTTACTGGCATTACGATTACTGGTATTGCAGTTACCGGCATCAGCACCATTCAAATCAGCGCTTAACGGACTGCCAGCAAGCGTAAAACCATAACGCTGTAGTTTTGGATAAGCCTGAAGCGCTTGCTGAATATCTGACATATCTAACAACGTCATATTCGTCAATGCTGACAACAACGGTTGCTCGCTATTATTATGATAAAAGCTGTCCGGAAATTCAGCAAGCTCCGCTGCACTCAGTAACGACAGATGCTCACCCAAGACTTCTGAAGCAATTAATGCCCATTTCGATAGACTGTCTTTGTTAGGCTGATAAAAACGGGCAGCGTTACCATATAAACGACGCAGCTGAGTATTTAGACGACGCGCAGGCTCTGGGATATCAGTCAAAGGCCTTGCAGGATCAAGTGGAGACTGCTTAGGATCAAAGTTAGGATGCACGATGGCAGGTTGTGTACTATCAGAAAAAACAGGCGACTGCTCAGCACTGCCTTCTGTACGCTTGCCACCTGCTGCTGTGATGTCAGCACTGGATAAGCAGTTATCAGAAGTAGAAGGCTGGGTCATGAGAGCTCCATAGACTATAAAATATAAAACGAATAAGGTAAATCAGGTCGAACGGTCATCTTATACCATTCACAAAAATTAGAGTAGCGAGGAACACGAACGCCAGTACTATACATTACCCACTGGATGAGTTTAACCACGACTAGACTTACTTTTTTGATGTAGGGCGTGTCCTCATTTTGAAAATGGTGATAAAAATGAGATAAATTGCAGCCAAATAAGGAAAGTAGTACAGATAATATCGAGATATTAGCAAGCTACTTGACGCAGTTTAGCAAATATTTGACCATTTTTAGCCCATTTAAAGCTTAATGTTCAGATTGAGGACATGCCCTAATTATGCTTGATGGTTCAAAATATCACGGTAACCTGCTTGCCAATCAGGATAATCTAGCCAAGCTAATGGAATGTTGCTATGCAAGCGTTTTCCCGTAACCGCTGTTTTTTCGTTATCCATGGCAGGAGGTGTCTCGCCTATTTGCTCACTTAACCAAACACTCAACTCCAATGTTGTCACTGGTGCATAGTCAGTCGCCAGATATATTGGCTCTGGCGAATCCATGGTCAATACATTGGCAATAATATTGACCAAATCACGATCCATAATTCGATTGCTCCAATGGCTCGCGGCCACTGGCTCTTTTTGCGGCTCGCGGGCTTTACGTAGGCGCATTAACCGCTCGCGCCCATAGATACCGCTGGGACGAATGACCACGGCCTTATTTCCAAAGCCCTGTTGCAGCGCTTGTTCTGCTTGCAGTATGACCTTTGACGCGTCGCGCGCAGGCGTGATGGGTGCAGTATGCTCATCAATCCACTCGCCATTGTCTTGGCCATAGACACCCGTTGATGAGATAAAGACAATGCGCTCAAGGTTGGTCAGATTTTCTGCAAGATTTGCCAAGTGCTGACAGATCGCTAGATAACTGTTGTGATAGCCGCTGCTCGAATACTCATCAGGCGTGACGATAATGGCAATATGCGTAAAACCTTGCAAGATTTGGGCAGTCAGCGTTAATGCATCGGCTTGTTTAAATATGGCTTTATCATCCAACGCATAATCCTGCCGCTCACCACGAGCCAGACCCGTGACATTCAAGCCATCCTGCGCAAGCTTATTGGTCACTGGTAATCCAATATCACCTTGACCAATAATTAATAAATGTTGCATATTCATAAATAACTCTTCCCTTTATACAACCATTACGGCGCTTAGAAGCAATTTTTTCTAAATCAATGTCTAAAAATAGCGTCTGTATGACAGCTGTATATCTTCATTGGCATCGATACGTTCTTGCCATTCGTAATTGGCATTGATGCGTAGTGCTTGTTTTTTATCAATATCGTATTGCAGACCTAGCGTCGATATCGGTTGCCAATAATGACCGCGAATGTTCGACTCATCGCTGCTGCCATGATACCAATATGGCAGTTGCAATTCAGCCTGCGCGCGTAACTGATTGTTAATTTGATAACGACAGCCAGCATTTATACCAGCACCGACACGAAAGCCTTTATTGATACCACGACCTACTTGCGTCGTACCGGACAACAAGGTGTAGCATAATTGCGGCGGCATCTCGCCAGTATCTGTATTGGGGGCTCCAAATGCCCAAGACCACCCTGTCTCGTAGCCCACGCTCCCCACTAAATGGTCTGTGCCGTCTTTCTGCGAACCGTCATTGACGCGTGTCGCTTCGATACTTGCGCCCCACGTTTTACCTTTTTTGGCAGAATTAACAGGATTAAAAGAACGACCGCGAATTAACGTGGCATTTTGCAAGACCACATTTTTTGGCTGATTGTCTTTATCATTATCCGTGTCATATAAACGTAAGGTCGCCGCAATGCCTTCTAAATTAAAAAACTGCGGATATCCTGATGAGCGGTCAAGCGTATCATGGAATCCTGCCCGCAAGCCCAGATCGATATAGTTATTGTCACCGCGCTGCCCTATCCCGATGCTCCCCAATGTCAGCGGATGTCTGTCAACAGGATTGTTATCTGATACAACGATACTAGTCGGCAATAATGTTTGCTTGTCAGCTGACATGCTCGAGACAGCATTGAGCTGAGCAGATTTAATCTCGTCAATCGTCTGTGTGGCGCTGTTGTGATAGCCAAGTTGCTCACGCTGCTGCCTCACTTTATTTAACTGAGATTGGCGTAAGGTACTATCAGCTGGGGTGTAAATACTGCTGGCAAGCAAACCTTCACTATTAAGTAACTGCACGACATCTGAAGGAATGACCGCATAAGGCAATCTGCTTAATAAATGCTGCTGCGGGCGCACCACGTCAATTAGACGCAACACTTCAGATGCGCAGTTATCTGTGGTGAAGTAATATGGTAACTTCAAATCCTTGGTTTCCCAGACATGCAACATGATTTTCTGAACTTCGCTTGGTGTCAAATCCAATTGATAGGTCCACGTATCGCGCTCATCTCCCTGTAGATAATTCACGAGCTTTTCAGGATAAGGGTCAATCTCAATAAGACTGTCATAAGCACCAATCATTGACTTGACGGAGTATACTGGAAAGCTATCCTCAGGATTGCCATCTACCGTATAATTCAACGCATGAGCGTGATGAATTTGGCTAGGATCAGCGACGCTTTCTTTTGAGTCGATACGTAGCAGAGTATGAGCAAACGCTGAGAGAGGATTGTCCAAATACTCCTGTGCAAACATGAGAGACAGCTGCTCAGGTGCAATCGTTTGCATCCACTTATCTAGCTCTGGACAGTCAGCTTGTAGCACAGTGTCGTCAATATTCAACGTATCAGTCAGCCATTGTACTCGTGCTGGAAAACGGCATAGTACAGAGTTGCTATCGACAGCACGACTACTGACAGAATGGCCGTCGGTTATTTGGGCAGAACTTTTATTAGCGGTCTTTTTATTAGTAGCGGCCTGCATTTCGTCGGCAAGGGCAACAAGCAGAGCATCAAGCTCTGCACCTGAATCACTCCGACCATTTTCACTTAAAAAGAAGCCAGCGTCATCAACCATACTGGTGTTTTTTTTCTTACCAATTAAGTTCTTTTGATCATCAAAGAAATACAGTAATCGTCGCCACGTTGTATGCTGTGCCAGATTTTCTGTTTTTGCTTGTGTGCGCCACGTGGCTAATAACGATTGAGCACTGCTGTCTTGTACGCCTTGCATACTTTGCGTGTTGTTAGTTTCTTCTTCAGCGCCATCATGTGGCATGGTATGTGTCGTATTACTATTTATCGGTGTTTGTGGCTCACTCGCCAATTCACCTGTGGTTACTAGCGATTCTGGTGTTGGCAAAAAAGCCTGTGCTTGGCCAGAGAATAGTAACCCAGCGATAGCAAGTGGCAAACAGGCTCGTTGGCAAGTTATTGTTAAGGTACAATCGACTGATAGAGACATAGGCTTTGTAGCCATGAGTAAAACCTCGCACGTTATTATTCATACGCTGATAGCGTGATTAGGGGCTGACTAATAATGTCTACTGTAGTGTTAAGGTCTGTTGAATATGCAACAGACCCTAAATAAAACAATCCAAAACCCGTTTTCGACCTAGATTGTTTAAATCTCTGGGGCGTGTTTGATAAATTTTAGTAAAAGAGAATATTATGTCCAAATCATCCTCAATGACTATTAAAGACGGCTTATTATCTGCAGCCACATGGCTCGCATCGCCCAACAAAAATATGCGACCAGCAGATATGAATATCGACACTATCGTCATTCATAATATCAGCTTGCCACCCAACGAATTCGGCGCTTGCGACACTGATGGCACTCACTATGTTAAGGCGCTGTTTACCAATCAAATAGATTGGAATGCCCATTCCTACTTTAAAACTATAGAAGGGACCGAAGTTTCTGCGCATCTATTTATCGAGCGTGATGGGTCGATCACTCAGTTTGTAAACTTTAACGAGCGTGCTTGGCATGCCGGTCGATCAAGCTATTTGGGACGACCTGAATGTAACAATTATAGCATTGGTATCGAACTCGAAGGGTCAGATTTTACGCCTTTCACTGACATGCAATATGACAGGCTCGCACAGGTCGTCAGTGCTATCTATGAAGCTTATCCTAAAACTCGTCGTCACTTGACAGGTCATAGCGATATCGCGCCAGGACGTAAGACAGATCCTGGTGATTATTTTGAATGGACAAAACTGCGTGAAAACGTTGCCGTTCTATTAAAATAAAACACCCTATTTTGTCCACATGTCATATTCCACATTCAATCCATTTATCTCGATTATGAAAGTGATATAATTCGTCAGTTTTTCAACACAGAAAATCAGCACACAACCCAATACAACTTAGCAAGATAGGTTCTCATGGCAAAAAGTCGGTTATTTCGTTCAACCATGGTGGTCAGCAGTATGACCATGCTGTCTCGTATTTTAGGCCTAGTACGCGATGTCGTATTGTTAGGTGTTTTTGGCGCTGGTGGTCTGATGGATGCCTTTTTGGTCGCCTTTAAGATACCCAACTTTTTGCGACGTCTATTTGCAGAAGGCGCTTTTAGCCAAGCGTTCGTACCTGTTCTATCCGAATACAAAGAAAAGTACAGCCTACAGCAAGTACAGATTTTAGTCAGTCGCACTTCAGGTGCTCTGTTAATGGTTCTATCCATGCTGACAGTCGTGGTTATCTTAATCGCGCCTTGGGTCGTGACGTTGTTTGCACCCGGCTTTGCCGATCAACCCGATAAATTTGCCATCACTGCTGAATTACTACGCCTAACCTTTCCGTATTTGCTATTCATTTCCATGACGGCTTTTGCCAGTGGTATTTTGCAAAGCTACGGACGATTTGCTGCACCAGCGTTTGCACCAGTGTTATTAAACTTATGCATGATTGGTGGTGCACTGATTTTCGCCCCAATGTTCGATACCCCTATCATGGCACTTGGCTATGCCGTCGCTATCGCAGGTTTGCTACAGTTTTTGCTACAGCTGCCACAGCTATGGCAACAAAAACTGCTGGTCGCTCCAAAGATTGACTTTCAGCATGAAGGCGTTCGCCGTATTTTAAAACTCATGCTCCCTGCCATTTTTGGTGTTTCTGTCACTCAGATTAATTTACTATTAAACACCATCTTTGCATCATTAATGATTGGTGGGTCGGTTTCTTGGTTGTATGCTGCAGAGCGTATGAGCGAGCTGCCACTAGGTCTGATTGGCGTGGCAATTGGTACAGTCATATTACCAAGTCTGTCAAAAAGTGAAGCGATGCAAGACGACGTTAGCTTCAAAAAGACGATTGACTGGGCGGCACGCTTAATCATATTAGTAGGTGTTCCGGCATCAGCAGCGCTATTTATACTTGCAGATGTATTAATGCAAGCATTGTTTTTGCGTGGTGAATTTACTTTGCGTGATGCACAAATGAGCTCGCTAGCATTGCGTAGTATGGCTGGTGGTATCTTAGGCTTTATGTTGATTAAGATATTTGCCCCTGCATTTTTTGCACGTCAAGACACTCGAACGCCTGTAAAAATCGGTATCATCTCCGTTATAGCCAATATGGTCTTTAGTGTTATTTTTATTGGTATTTTCTATTTCTTGGAGATTCCACTACACGGTGGCTTGGCATTAGCAACCACAGGTGCGGCATTTGTAAACGCAGGGCTATTGTATTATTTCTTACATAAGCGCGATATTTTCCGTTTTGGTAGCCACTGGAAAAAACTGTTTGCCCAGTTTGCCATTTCTACAACCGCGATGATTGCAGTGCTGTATTTCATGTTGCCCTATTTCCCTGCCGATGATGCTCAGTGGCGACGTATTACTGCTCTTATTATTATGTGTGCCGTGGGTGCTTTGGTTTATGGTGTGGTATTACTCGCTACAGGCTTCCGCCCCCGCCAACTAAAGCATGGCTAAACATACCAAACAAGGCCTTAACTTACGAAACCAAAACAAGCTTGGCCTGAGAACTGACAGTGTTCGATACGAATATTTGTCATAATAGCTTATGCATTAATAAATAAATTTTGAGGTCTTATAATGACTAAACAGCTGATAATTCCACGTTTGCCAATCTTATTTGCGACTGGTCTACTGAGTACTGGATTGCTTCTGAGTGGTTGCAGCAATGATGTCGATACAGAAGAAACGGTACACAAAGTAGAAGTGGCCGATTCTCATAGCGCAACTGATGATGAAAAAACAGCTGATAGTAATAAAGAGGCTACTCAGCAAAAAAGCCTAGTCACCAATCCTACTGAAGCTGGCACGCCAGAAGACACGGTTAAGAAAGCATTGGATAGCCTGTACTACGGTGATGTAAAACAAGCCGCTGGATACTATGAAGTAGATATGGCAAACTTTGAAGAAGAGCTAGCAAAAACTCAGTCTGCCTTTCAGCAAACCGTGGAGGGTGTCACTATTACTGACACTCAATATAACGATGATAAAACTCGTGCCACCATCACTGGTGAGCTGATGTTAAAAGGACAGAGTGAGCCTGCACCTTTGACTTACGAACTACAAGAAATAGACGGTCAATGGAAAATCTTAGGCTAAAGCATCACACTATCAAGCATGATGCTATTTGATTTTCCTTTCTGTCTAACAGGTTCTAGTCTATTGTCACCGCTTTTCCAAGCATGACAACATCCGCCATAAAACCTTCCATATCACAAACCTTTGGCATATAACCCCATTGCTCAAAATCAAGCTTACGGAACAACCCTAAGCTTGGTTGGTTGTGTGCGAAGATAAGCGCGATGATATTTTGAATCCCTAAGCTTGGTGCTTGAGTAAGCATCCAGCGTGTCAGTAAACTGCCCAGTCCTTTTCCTTGATGCCCTTCGTGCAAATAAATACTAATCTCGGTGCTGATATGGTACGCCATACGTGCATAAAGATCACTAAAACTGCCCCATGCCACTATCGGCGAAGACTCTGCTTGCTTACCACTTTCGGTGGTTTCTGTCACTGAGCGAACGACATAAATAGGTCGCGTGGCGCTATTTAAATGCTCATCAAACCAATCTGCACGCTCTTCACAGGTCACTGGAACAAGGTTGGCTGTTGCTTGCTTACCTGCAATGCTTTGATTATAAATCGCTAATATCTCTGGCAGGTCTCTCTCACTTGCGCGCTGTACGATAAAATCGTCATTAAGATTGTGTTGAGGTAAGATAGATGGCACAGCATTCAAGGCAACATCGGACATAAGAGCTCCATAGTTAGTTGGTTGTATGATTCGCAGGAATTTTTGAATATAGTCAATCTTTTATAAAAGAGCTACAGCGTCAACCTCGCTTGAAGTATCACATATACATCTGCACTCGGTTGCCTTGACTCTCTTTTAAACTGAATCCACTATATAGCTGATTGCTAACGATAGTCGTCAAAGGAAGATAAGCTCAAGTGTTTCTTTATAATAGCGGAACTGACAGCGCCCTACTTATATTATGAGTAGACTATAGGATGTTAGTATAGCCATTTTACTTTATAATGGCTGATTTTAGACACATCGATTTTTGGTATGGTGTGTTTTTCTTTTTTATCTGGTCTTATCTATCATAGCTGAAAATTTATGAACACCTATTTTCTTGAGCAACTGATTGCGTCGCCAAGTACACTGCCTGCCAATATTAGCCCAATAGATCTAGCGCCCTGTGTGCTCACTATTGGCAATTTTGACGGCGTACATTTGGGGCATCAAGCGATGCTTACACAAGTCAGAGAAATTGCACAGGCGCAAAATCTTGGCTCTGCTGTCATGATATTTGAGCCACAGCCTCGTGAGTTTTTTGCGACAGCCACTGCGCCTGCTCGCTTAACCAATCTCGCTGAAAAACAAGCCTTGCTAGCAGAGTATGGTGTTGAAACTTTAATTGTGGCGGGATTTGATACAGATTTCCGGTCGCTATCCGCACAAGCATTTGCAGATATTTTGGCACTGCGCTTGAATGTACAAGCCTTAGTACTGGGCGATGACTTCAAATTTGGTCATGACCGTACTGGTGACAGTCAGTTTTTGCGTGATTATGGTCTGGATGTGACCAACTTACATACTGTCACTGACAGTAGTGATAATGCGGCACGTATCAGCTCTACTCGTGTGCGTGATATGCTGTTGGCTGGTGATATCGATGCCGCCAATACCTTACTAGGTCGCGACTATGCGATTACAGGACTGGTCGTCAGTGGTGATCAAATTGGCCGCACGATAGACTTCCCTACTGCTAATATTGATCTAAAACGCTTAAAGCCTGCGTTGCATGGCATATTCGGTGTCGATGTGGTCAGTCTCGATGATAATGGTCAAATAATTCCTAATGGCCTAACTGTAAATGCGGTCAACGGACAAACTGGTATAGCAGGATTACGTGCTGATAGCTTGTTTGGTACAGCCAATATCGGTACCAGACCTTCAGTAGATAAAGAGCATAATTGGCGTTTGGAAGTTCATTTCCCAGAGCTGCAAGCTGATTTATATGACCTGACTCTACAGGTTCGATTTTTGCATTATCTGCATGGTGAACGACGTTACGATGGCTTAGAGGCATTAAAGACTGGCATTCATAACGATGTAAAAGAGTTGATTGAGTGGCTAGCAAAACAATAACCTTGTTAGAACAGATATCTAACTCATAAAAAAACCCACAACATAAATGTTTGTGGGTTTTTTTATGAGCTTGCTTTTTTATAAGCTTTCTTTCTTTACAAGCTTGCTTTTATAGCTAGGCATCTGGGTGCATACGTACGTTTAAGTCGTCAATGACTTCTACCCATTCCGCATCTTTTTCCCATTCTTCTTGCAAAAACATACGCTGATTTTCGGTCCAGACATTTGACTCTATTAGCTTCTCTTCTTTTGCCAATTTGTTTTTTTCAATAAAGCTATCGATTGCTTCATCTGAGCTATCAAGTCCTAGCTGCGCAAATAATTCATTTATATTATATTCAGGTTCATTCATCATATTTTTCTCCCTAGATAATGCAGGTTTATTTGTGATTATTATTTATGCTTACCACTTTATTGTAGCAGGCTCTATTTTAATAGCTGTTAACCAACGTTTATCTAACGTTATCAATTGTATTAATGGCAATGGTCCAGTCTTGTATAAATCAGATACGATGTTAGGCTATTATTTTTAGTGTTTTACTTATTTTGCTTTGTTTGCCTTACTTACATCTAAAGTGTCTCAAACTAGCTGCAACGATTACTTATTTTTCCAAGACATAAAAAAAGCCCTCATATTTCAGAGGGCCTTTTTATGTACTGCTTTTGGTCTTACCACTTAAGCAAAATATCTGCTTATGGTAGTAAGTGTGCTACTGCATCACGCTCTTCGCTAAGCTCTTGCTCAGTCGCAGCCATTTTCTCTTTTGAGAAATCAGATGATACATCAACGCCGTCTACGATAGACCAGTCGCCGTTAGTACACGTGCATGGGAATGAGTAAATCAAACCTTCCGCGATACCGTATTCGCCGTTTGAGTAAACGCCCATTGATACCCAATCGTTCTCATCAGTACCAAGTGCCCAAGTGCGCATATGTGCAATGGCAGCATTGGCAGCAGAAGCGGCAGATGAAGCACCGCGAGCTTTAATAATCGCTGCACCACGTTGCTGTACTTCTGGGATATAAGTGCCTTCGTACCAAGTACGATCAACTAGATCTAAAGCTGGCTTACCGTTTACAGTACAAGCTGTTAGATCTGGATACTGAGTTGATGAGTGGTTACCCCAGATGATCATTTTTTTCACGTCATTTACAGTGCTGTCAGTTTTGCCAGCCAACTGCGCCATGGCACGGTTATGATCCAAACGAGTCATTGCTGTGAAGTTACGTGGATCAAGATCTGGTGCATTGCGTTGAGCGATAAGCGCGTTGGTGTTAGCAGGGTTACCCACTACCAATACTTTTACGTCACGGCTTGCTACGTCATTCAATGCTTTACCTTGTGCTGAGAAAATCGCAGCATTGGCTTCTAGCAAATCTTTACGTTCCATACCTGGGCCACGAGGACGTGAACCGACTAGCAAAGCATAGTCAACATCTTTGAATGCAACGGTCGCATCATCAGTTTGAACGATACCGGCCAATAATGGGAATGCACAGTCTTCTAACTCCATGACCACACCCTTTAGGGCGTCAAGTGCTGGGGCGATTTCAAGCAATTGCAAAATAACTGGCTGATCTTTACCTAGCATTTCACCAGATGCAATACGAAATAGCATAGCATAGCTGATATTACCAGCGGCACCAGTGACGGCAACACGTAAAGGCTGTTTCATTGACATTGAATACTCCCTAATTAATTATTAGATAATTCATGATTCTAATTGATGACTCTAATGAATGATTATCATTTTAGATATCGACTTGTTTGCTGCATAGCAGCAGCCATAAACCGAGGGTTAGTGTAGCACTTCGTTCAGCGAATCGTCTAGAGACAATAAGAGGCCCACGACCTATTATATTGTTACATTTTATACGAGAGAGGCTTTAAGCAAGTAAAGCGCTTATGAATCAAGCACTAAGACAGATTTAAAAGGAGCTGATGATCACGTGGATTAGCACTATATCGCTTGATATAACGCTTATAATAAAAGGATGAGGCTATAAGCTATGACTAAAAATTGTCAAAGAGGGTATCAAAAAGGATGCTAAATGATAACTTTTAAATAGCATTGAGGAAAGCTACTCACCGCCTGAAATGATAAAGCGACTACCACAACTGTCCACAACATTAGGACAACTACCAAACTCAGAACCTTCATAACAAACATGAATATCCGTCAAGATAGACTGCTTTCGACTGCCCGCTTGGCAAATTAGGTCGACACTAGCCGATGACATACCTTTATTAAGGCGAGTCATCTGACTGATAAATCGTGACTTAGAAACCGTATAGCTATTACCCGTATTTAGCTCCTTTGGCAACTTCAATGCGCCAGCGTAATTGGTAATCTGGCGAAAGTAACTACTGGCACTAAATGGACTACAGGCACCATAACGTTGCCATGTTTGGCTGCGTACTGTGGTATCAGGCATGATACGGTTGACGACTTTTAGCTGAAGCGGTGTTAAACGTGGCTCACTACCACGACCGCAACGCTCACCATAGCCCATATCTAAACCCGATACGGTGAGCGAATAGCCTTCTAGACATTGACGCATACGGGCACGCGTTGGCTGCATACTACATAAGGCAGGCGTCATTTCGATCATCAACACACGTTGGCCACTCCTCGCGGTACTGGCAGCATGTGCTGGCATTAGAAAAATACCTTGCAATATTAGTAGTGCACCAATCCCCACCATGGTATTTATTTTACTCATAAAACGCTTGTTGATTAGGCTTGCGTGACATTTATTCAAAATTTTGATTGGTTTGATCGCTGAATGAACATTCGAATGACTCGGAGTCGCCGTCAGGTTAGATAGCGAGTGCACCTGCATAGATGACTGACGTCTAACTTTCGATAACATACATAGAGTAAAGTATTTTTTGATCATAAGGGCTGGAGGCATCTAGCAGTGATAAAGTATAGGCTATCGCTTAGATTATGGCGTTTGACATACAAACACTCATACCACTAAACATAGAGCTAAAAAATATGAACGGCGATTTGTAAACATCAATTAAAGACAATCATTAATGCAATGGTAACAAATCGTTTTTTTTAATCTATAGCAGAAACGTAAACATGAGATTAGGACGACTAAAATCAATGTATAAAAATAAGCCACTAACGATTGCTCATCAATGGCTTATTTGAATCGTAAATGAGTGCTCTAAAAAGAAGAAGGCACGGTACCCATGCGCTGGCTAATAGGCTGACTACGACCCAATAAGCTACTATAGATAGTGGCATTCTCCATCACATGCTTGACGTAATTGCGCGTTTCAGGAAATGCAATAGACTCAACATATTGATCTGCTGCAAGTGACCCATACACTGGCTGCCAGCGTTTGGCATTGTTAGGTCCAGCATTGTAGCCTGCTGTAGCAACGACTGGCTGACGGTTCAACTTGCTCAAGATATCACCCATATACCACGTACCATAACGAATATTGGTATCACCACTATTAGCACGGCTAGCACTATAGGTCTCACCTAGATTACGAGCGATATATTTTGCCGTATCAGGCATGACCTGCATCAGTCCACTTGCTCCAACGTTTGAGCGGGCAGAAGTCACAAAACGACTCTCTTGACGCATAATGCCATAAGCCCACTCTGGATCGATGCCAGCAGATTGGCTGTAGCGAACGACAGCATCTTGGTGCGGCATTGGATGCGACAATGCTAAGCTATCAACTCTATCCGTATTATCAACCGCGTAAATTGCACGATCGAGCCAGCCCATGTCATGTGCTTGACGGGCAGCAGCGATGATTAGATTGTCATCACGCTTGTCACGCGCCTGCTTCACCGCCCAGTTCCACTCTCGGTTAGCATAAGCACGACTAGCGTCAGAGTTATATAAGGCAAAAGCACGAGCAAAGTTGCCATCTTGCATAACACGTGCGCGATCCGAGGTACTCACGTTGGGTAAATTACTACCACCGAACTGGCTAGCATCGAAGCGCTGACCAATTTTATCTTTTGCCATTAAGCCATAATACTCATTACTTTTTGCGATGTTCTTATACATCTTTTTGGCAGTGTTACGCTTGCTTGAATCGCTCGATTGCTCATATGCGCGTGCTAGCCAATATTGCCACTGGCTACTTTTTTGAGTTTCGCTCTCCATTCTAGAAATGGCTTCGACCACATCATCCCATTGACTAAAGCGAATGGCTGCCATGGCATAATCTTCGGCTTCTTCAAAATTAAAGTCGTTATCTAAGCTGTTACGGAACCATTCAACTGCCTCAGCATTAAAGCCATCATCGGTATTGTGGTTCATACGCTGTACGCCAAGGATGCGATAAGCATAACGACGGGTATCATCATTCAACAACTTCACTGAACGCTGGTTGTCTTGTTTGATATCAAAATCTAACTGTAGCGCAGCCTCACGATAAGACTTATCAGCGACACGGCCTAACGCATACAGGTAGAGATATTGATTGGTCTGACTGGCAGACTGTCTACCAAAACTGGTAAAAAATAAAGACGGGCTAAGCTGAATCTCACTCAATGCTGAATACGCAATAGGCGTGCCTAGGCGTGATGACAACGCCATGATATCGCCAGTTTTACCTTTACGTAGCATACGCTTAAGACGAGCGGTACGATCTTGATCACTAATCAATGCGTTATTGTTCATTTCCATCGCTAGCTGATCACACAATGCTGGCTGCTTTTGCGTATTCAGCCAGACATCAGACTTGGCTGCCATAGCACGCATCGTGTCACCACCGTTATTAAAACCAAGCGCAACCGCACAGCGCTCACTGGCATCGGCATTGGTAATTAAATTCGCCACTTGACGTACTGATGCATAATCATTTGATCCTGCTTTGGTCTCCGCAAAATCCGCAACCAATTTCTCAGCCATCACAGTATCTGGATACTGACGTACGAACTGTGACACCGCAGCCGCACTTTGTGAATTAAGATCCAGATTCATTCGCCAATACGTTGGATACATTGCAAACAAACCACCACTCATCGCTTGCTCATAACCATAAAGGGCGCTGACATCACCTCGGTCCGCGGCGCTTGCTGCTGACATGAATGAGTCAATACCACTGTCTTGCTGATAATTATTCTCTTGCTGGTAGCTCTCGCTATCACCCCATGTCAGCTCTGCACAAGCAACTTGCGATAACCCTAACGCACTCGCTGCCGTCGCCAAACTCAGCGCACTCACCCGCAGCCTACCTGCTCTAGATCGCTCAGAACTACGCTTTTGACTGGCCAACTCTCTATCCTTGATGCTATGAGCAACGCGCAACTCTGTCATATTGACTCTCTTTATTATGTCTCTACAAATAATTAAACAGCGATTTATAATGTACCGCTAAGGTGGTTTTATTCATCATACTATACTCATTGCACTTTCAACCATAGCCTTTACCTTTTGTTAATAAATAGGACAGTACGGTGTAACATAGAAATGATGTCGAGTCGTAGTTTTTATCAAAATCACTGCTAACTCTAGTAAATAATTGATACCGTTATGAATAATTTATAATATTGACCAACGAACACCCACGCTAATTTTTCACATTGGTAGAGGGTTGTGATAAAATACGCCACCTGTTAATCGTCTACCCCGCTATATTTTTAGTCAATCATGGACTTATCCTTATGAGTGTTACTGTATTCAACCCCCGCATCAAAGACGCTGCTGTTACTGAAGCAACTGCTGCCGCGCCTGCTGTCACTGCACTCAATGAAGCAAGTTCAGCCCAATCTCCTGTAAACAAACCAGCCACCAAAAAAGTCTTTGTCACCACTCAAGGCTGCCAGATGAATGTCTATGACTCTGGCAAAATGCTCGACGTGCTCGGTGATTCTCACGGTATGGAAGTCACGCATGATATCGATGAGGCCGATGTACTGTTAATGAATACCTGCTCTATCCGCGAAAAAGCGCAAGAGAAAGTCTTTTCAGAATTGGGTCGCTGGCGCAAACTAAAAGAAAAACGCCCTGACCTCGTCATTGGCGTCGGTGGTTGCGTGGCCTCACAAGAAGGCGACAACATTCAAAAACGTGCGCCTTATGTCGATATGGTTTTTGGCCCACAAACCTTACATCGTCTACCAGAGCTATATGATCAATCACATGAACAGCGTGAGATTGCGCCTAAAAACCGTATCGGCACAGTTGACGTATCCTTCCCAAGTATCGAAAAGTTCGACTTTTTGCCTGAACCAAGAGTAGAAGGGTTTAAAGCCTTTGTCTCTATTATGGAAGGTTGCTCAAAATATTGCTCATTTTGTGTGGTGCCTTATACCCGTGGTGAAGAATTGTCTCGCCCACTCGATGACGTATTGGCTGAGATTGATAGCTTAGCAGCGCAAGGCGTGCGTGAAATTAACCTCTTGGGTCAAAACGTCAACGGTTATCGCGGCGAAAAAGACGATGGCAGCATTTGCCGTTTCGCTGAGCTGTTGCATTATGTCTCACATGTCGATGGTGTCGAGCGTATTCGTTATACGACCAGCCATCCCCTAGAGTTCACTGATGACATCATTGATGCCTATGCACAATTGCCAGAGCTGGTGTCTCACTTGCATTTACCGGTTCAAAGTGGCTCAAACGCTATCTTGGCAGCGATGAAACGCAACCATACGATTGATGTGTATATCAATCAGATTAATAAGCTAAAAGCCATTCGTCCTGATATTCACTTGTCGAGCGACTTTATCATTGGCTTCCCTGGTGAGACCGATCAAGACTTCCAAGATACGTTGAACTTGGCAAAGGAATTAAACTTCGATCACTCTTACAGCTTTATCTACTCTAAGCGCCCAGGCACGCCAGCCGCTGAGTTGCCGGATGATGTGAGTTTCAAAACTAAAAAAGAGCGCTTGGCAGAATTTCAAAAAGTCATCATTGACTCAACGCTAGCGAAAACCCATGAAATGGTCGGCACCACGACACGCGTATTGGTTGAACAAATCGCCAACCGCCATCCTGACTGCTTAATCGGTACGGCGGATAACACTCGTACGGTCATGTTCCCTCATGATATCGAAAAGATGGATGAAATGTTGGGTAAGCTTGTCAGCGTACGCATTACTGATTTCGTCAGCCCGCATATGGTCAAGGGTGAGCTAATCGAAGTATTGGCGTAACTGTTAAATTATAAGATTGAGTAAAAATAAAAAAGCCGTTCACTATCATAGCGAACGGCTTTTTTGTTGTTTAAATTTAAGATTAAGATGAACGGTTGCTACTCCGATAGCCAATCTGTCTTCCGTAACTGCTGCTTAGTCTCACGGCGACGTTTTTTGCGGACAATGTCGATATCTTCTTTTTCGTGAATACCACCTTTTCTTAACAGTGGATCCAGTGCCAAATAGTTGCGCGGCTTGACTGTGCTTAGCGATTGCTGTGCACCTGTTTCAGCTTTTTGTTCTAACTGCCGTTCAATCTGTTTGGCTTTCTTTAAGGTTTGTTTTAAGCTCATTATTTTATCCTTTATTCTTTGCTACATCTTCTATAGCCTTTAATTTTTGTGGCATATCTTTACCTGTGGCCATCAAGATGTCGTGGTGGTTGCTACAGATAAGCCAGTTATACTTTTTAGAAACAAAATAGCACTCGTCAAAGAAGCAGATTTCATCGAGTATTTTTATTATTGCCTCAATCTTGCCCTCGTAAAACCAGATTTTTGAACGCTCGTTGAATGTTCCTGTTACACCAAACCAAATACTTTCATTGGGCTGAATTAAACGTAACAAGTAATTCTCGAGAGAATCTTTGATTTCCATTGAATACGTTTCTTGTATCAGATTTTGCCATAACCAAACTGGACGGCTTTTACCATTTTCAATTTTGCAAAAGGTTTGATAAATCTGCTCTTCTATGCCTTTGTAATCATCGTAAGGGGTTAGAACTCGAAAAGATTTATCCGTTAAATTCAGCTCAGTTTTCAAGCACATAATCTCTGCTCGTATATCAGCCCATTCTTTTGATTGGGGTCTTTTTTTACCATTTTTGTTGATATAAGGATAATCTCTCATAATTGTCTCCTTAATTTGATCTTGTCTTATAGGATGCTAACAGTTAAAACAAGATCAAGTTTTATAAAAAAACTAGCCTTTAATACACATGACCTGCTTTAGCGTATGCACCACTTCGACCAAATCCGTTTGATTGGCCATCACTTCATCGATGTCTTTATAAGCGCCTGGTATTTCATCGATGACGCCTTTGTCTTTGCGACACTCGACGCCATCCGTCTGCGCTTTTAGCTCATCGATGGTGAATGCTCGCATGGCTTTACCTCGACTCATCTGTCGCCCTGCCCCATGTGAACATGAGCAAAACGATTCAGCCTCGCCAAGACCGCGTACGATAAAGGACTTTGCACCCATAGAGCCTGGGATAATACCAAGCTCACCTGCATAAGCGCTTATCGCACCTTTGCGTGTTACGTAGACCTGCTCACCGAAATGCACCTCTTCATTGACATAGTTATGATGACAATTAATGGCTTCTTTGGTCAGCTGAAATCGTGGCAACCCCGCTTGTGGCGACTGCAATGACTTAATGACGAGGCGCATCATCTCACGGCGGTTCTCTAACGCGTAGTCCTGCGCCCAACCCACTGCTTCAACATAATCAGCAAAGCTATCAGATCCTTCGGCAAAGTAAGACAAATCTCGATCTGGCACATGACCGAAGCGCGATTGACGTTCTTTTTTGGCAAGGTTAATAAAGTACTGGCCGATACAGTTACCAATGCCGCGGCTGCCAGAGTGCAGCATGACCCAGACATCATTGTTTTCATCCAAGCACAGCTCAATGAAATGATTGCCACCTCCGAGTGTTCCTAACTGCTTCGCCCAAGTACGCTCAAAACCTTTTAGCATTTTGAGCAAGCCGGGATACTTATCAGTAATCGGTTTTAGGCGCTTGCCTAACGGATCAAGCGTTGAGTTTTTGGCTTGAATTTGCTTGTGCATATTAAAGCCGACTGGCACTTGCTGCTCAACGATCGACCGCAGTGATTTTAAGCTGTCAGGCAAATCACTCGCCGTCAGGGACAAACGCACCGCGTTCATACCGCAGCCAATATCCACACCGACTGCGGCAGGAATAATGGCGGACTTGGTCGGAATCACACTGCCGACTGTGGCGCCTTTGCCAACATGTACGTCAGGCATCACCGCAATGTGTGAGTGTACAAACTCTAGCTGGGCTAGATTGCGCAATTGCTGCATTGCACCTTGCTCAACATCTGAGGTGTAAATCTTGACGGGTACGCCGTGTTTGCGGTTTTCATTTAATATTAATTGAATGCTCATAATTTATTATTTCCGTTTTATTATTTTTATAACCATACATATTTTTTAATTTACTAATTTTTAGACATTACTTACCCGTCTCCATTAAACGATACGTTTAATAAGCACATAAGTTAATAAATCATAAAATTTAGGCAATAAAATACCGTCTTTTTATTAATTAAAAAATCAATAAAAATGCATAGTTAATTTATGATGGACGTTTTAAAGAAAGGTTTTACCGTACCAAAATTGAAAGCGTAAAAATTATGCACACAAAAGAGCATACGCTAAACGATAGCAATCTTATTGGTAATAACAGTAAAGTAAAATGTTAGGTAAACAGATAACAGCAAGCGCAATATGGCCTAGCACAATCGCAGAACGATTTTGGCACAGTAGACTTAAACGAAGGATAGAGCGAGTAGATACAGAACACTATTCGTTGATATCAATAGATAGGATATCACTCAATAGCTTGTATATAGATTCAGCCAAACCTTTTCGAAGTCGTCATTGCTGTCAGGTAGTTTACACATTCAATCTTTAAAAACGTCTTGATAGTTAAATAGGACACGATGATTCCTCCATAGGTTGTGGCTAATTATTGTGGGCAATAGTAGCAGATGTATTTGAATGACTTATCGCTTACATAGAAGCTGATAAATCAATGTGATAATAATAACGATTTAAAAAATAAAGTCAATAATTAATTTTATTTAAATAGAGATTACTATAAAAATTATATTTCATTAAACTTGTTACTTTAAAAGTATTGCTTTGAGAATATCACTTTAAACATAGAATTAAAAAACCTTTAAACCATAAAGCTATTTAATACTTCAGCTAATAGAGCTGCAGCAATTATGATAAATATTACTCCGCAACCACGATTTAGCCAAGCTAGGCGATTGCCTACATCTAGCCAACTTGCCAGCTTCTTACCACCTAAGGTATAAATAATCTGCCAAATTGTCTCGCTCAAAAAAAGCCCTATGGTCAATAAGACATATTGCGGCCATAGTGGCGCACTAAAATTGATAAATTTTGGAAAAAAAGCCGCGAAGAACAGGATGGCTTTGGGATTAGATAGCGATACCCAGACACCCGTACGGAATAAGGTCGTATTACTTGGAGATACTTTGACTGCCGCGCTAGAGAGAGAACGTGGCTGCGGTGTATTAGCCATGCTTTCACTGTTACTTTCAGACGCAGGATATTCCGAAGCGACTTCTTCACTCATTTCGCGAGCGTCTTTCATTAAACTACCATCACCCGCATCACGCCATGAGCTGATACCTAGATAGATTAAATACGCCGCGCCAACTGCTTTGATAGCCGTCAGTAACCAAGGTGACTGGCGACTGATCACATCGAGCCCAAGCAGGGTCGAGAGGAGTAATATAAATAGCCCAAGGCTTAACCCTGCTAGCGTCCACAGCGTTCGTTTTACGCCATAGTTCATGCCATACTGGAATGCTAACAGCATATTCGGACCAGGGGTCGCTGATATAAAAAATGTACTTGCAAAAAATACCGCAAACAGATGCCAAGACATCAACCGACCCCTACTTTATTGTTTATAAAAAATTTATCGCAGCAATACTAAACCGCTAAAAAGTGAACACCGCCATAAAGACGGTGTATTTTATGCCAACTTAGATAAAAATTTAGATGAAAAGTTAGATAAAAAAACAGTCACTTGCTTCTCAATCTACTAATTGACCGTGCAACTATCTAGCAACTTTTGCAAAAACTCATCACAGCGTACAATCTCGCTCAGCTCAACATACTCGTCTACCTTGTGCGCCTGTTCGATACTACCAGGGCCGCAGATAATCGTTGGAATGCCAGCATTGGTAAACTGCCCGCCTTCCGTCGCGTAAGCTACTTTATGACGTTCATCATCACCTGTCAGCGCAGCGATTAATGATTGCAGCTCAGCACTATCACTGTCAGTCATTGCTGGTACGCCTACTGCTTGTATTAGCTCAATACCAGTCTCTGGTGCTCGTGCCTGCATTTGAGCACTCAGCTCCGCGACCTTTGCCTGAATGGGTATCAGGATATCGTCCTGCGTCATGTGTGGCAGGTTGCGATAATCAAAAGTAAACTCACACAGATTAGGAACGATATTGGTCGCGGTACCACCTTGTATAGTACCTACAGACAGAGTTGAGTAAGGTACATCGAACATCGCGTCCCCATCGTCAAGAGTATCATCGCGATGACTTATCTCTTCCGCTAGCTCATCGACATAACCAATCAAACGACTGGCATAGCTAATGGCGTTGACGCCTTGCGCCGTCAATGACGAATGCGCAGACTTACCATGCACGCGGCAGCGATAAATGGAAATACCTTTGTGCGCGACGACCATCGCCATATTGGTTGGCTCACCAACGATACAATAATCAGGAGTAATACCACGGGCTTTTATGTCTGCTAGTATGAGTGGTGCGCCCAAACAGCCGACCTCTTCATCGAATGACACAGCCAAATGCAAGGGACGACGTAGCTGACCTGCGTTAGACAGTTTTACCGCTTGTGGTAAGAGCGTCAACCCACAGCCGATAAAGCCTTTCATATCACAAGCACCGCGTCCATAGAGCTTATCGCCACGTATCGTCGCAGTAAATGGATCTGACGTCCACTCTTGACCATCGACTGGGACAACATCCGTATGACCAGAGAGCACGAGACCATGATTCACTTGGTCAGCGTTCTCTCCTGCCGGTACTGTCACGAACAGATTAGCTTTGTTTTTAGCATCATTAAAGGTCAAGTCGACTGTCAGACCTAATTGCTCACAATACGCTTGCACATCTTCAATGAGTGCTAAATTTGAGTGACGACTGACGGTATCAAAAGCAATCAAACGCGTTAGCCAATCGATGCTTTGTGTAGGATAAGCGTTATCAGAGCCAGCTTGACTGTCACTATCAGTACTATTATTTCTCATCATAAAATATCCTTATTATGATACGCAATACTCGCCTTATGAAGGGTTGTTTTGATTCATAATATCAATAACTGGTGGCATCGGTTTTGGTAATTTACCTTCTGCCTGTAGCTCTTTTGTCGTCTTAGCATCGATAGCAAGTCCAGAAATTAAGGCGATGTCTTTGACTGCTTTACGCTTACGGGTCGCAAAACTGACTGGCACCATACGGGCAAATTCATAAATATATAGATAAGACTCTTCGCCACCTTCGAATATTTCGTCTTCCTCTAAACGAATACCGCCAATCTTCGCCAAATCCGATAGCATCTCGTTTTCGTCAGCACTAATACTGCAATCGGTGATACCAAAGCCAGTCATAAAACCATTGGCCCACTGTTTCAAGGCCATCACGCGCTCGTACAAGTCATGTTCATCATCAGGTATCAGCGGCATATAAGAGTAAGCATCATCTTTATCCTTCAGCTGAAACACGATATCTTCCGCTTCTTCGGCTAGTAACGTCAATGCAGGCTCTGGTAATGCTCCAAAGCTTAACTCTTCAAAAACTTGAGCCCATACAGCTTCATCAGGCGCATTACAAGCAGTCATGAGTCCAGTCATCAGGCCATGTACTTCGCTGATAGATACGTCAGTCCAGTCATCAAAAGCGGTCAGCCAAGTGTTCCAGCCAGAGATATTGTCATTCATAATAGATGTCCTAGTGATTGATTATTACTGAAAATACAAAAACAGCCCCCGCGCAACGTCATTGATGCGACGGTGGACCATAAAAAATAGAAAGACCAAGCTCAGGGTCTGTTGAACATTCAAATGTGGTGCTGGCAGTCACTATTTTTTAGACAATATGCAGTGAAATTTTTGATGCCTAGTCATTCTAGGTTAAACAATTTCGTCATATATTGGCAAAAAAGAGTACTGCCCTAAAAGGCTAATGCTAAAATCACCCCAAATGTTGTTGCAAGCCTAGCTAAGGTCTCGATATTATCGTCGACTTGCGCCTAATTTGGTGTAATTTTAGCGATTAGCAGCCCTAATATTTGAATGTTCAACAGACCCTAATACTTGTAATTACTTTGTTAATATAGATATTATGCGGTCACCTATGGCATTATTAAACGCAGAGAACAAAATTCATTTACGCTTACTTGTGAAGGATAAAAACTGACTATGTATGATCAACTTAGAATCTTAGAAAAAATGGTACTCGACATAAAAAAACAGTATCAGCTTGTCAGTGCTGAACTTAGCAACCTTAAACAACATCCTGTTGCTGATCCACAAGAGCTTACGGTGCTGAGGACCAAGCTCAAGACTAGCTATACAGAACGTGACGGTACTAAAAAACAATTAGGCGATCTCGACAAACGCTACCAAAGCCTTGCAGAAGCGCATCATATGATTGGTGAAGAGCAAGACAAGCTGCAAAAACAGATCGACCAATTACAACAACAAAACAGCGAGCTACAACAGCATAATAATGAATTAAAGCAGCAGTATAGCGACATTAAACAACAAAACAGTGAACTACAGAAAAAGAATCAATTGGCAGCCGAGCGCACACAAGTAGTATTAAAACGCTTAACCCATATTGACCGAGTAGAAGGCTAATGACTAAGCGCAATTTTTTATAATAACAACTCATTGCTTCTTATGAATTAAGCCAAGCTCATAACAGTAATATCTGATATTACTCACCTTACTGACCAAATATTGTAGGATTTATCATGACCGATGACCACAAAAAACCGATAGAAAAACAGCTGCCAAATAACCAAACGCAGAATACTGCACAACAACCAAAAAATGTCGCCACAGCGGCTTCAATTATACCGAACACCTCTGATCAGACTAATACTAAAGCATCTAAAGTCGTTGAGCCGCAAATTAAAAAGGTTGATATTGCCATTGCTGGCGTTAACTATCCAATCTACTGCCCTGTGCATGAGCAAGAAGAGCTACATTCAGCTGTCTCTTATATTAACAACTATGCGCTAGACCTCAAGAGAGATGCGCCGAGCCTCAGTCAAGAGAGCATACTGGTACTGTGTTGCCTGAGCTTGTACGAGAAAATCCATGCCAATCAAACAACTAGCGAAGATCGCTTGCAACAAGACAAACAATCTGAAGCTTTGCTAAATAAGATCATGAAAGACGCACATTCTATTCTATAGTCAAGTTCATATAAATCCGCTACATCGTCATCCTCGCTAACCATACTAATGTATAGCTTGCACTCGGCTTCCTTGTATCGGAATTATTTGAATTCAACTATATAAGCAAATAGCACTCTATTAAAAAGATAAGCGCCTAGCCAACTCAAGCTAAGCGCTTTTTTATGCTTGAAACAAAATCTATCTATTTAGTCATCGGCACCATAAGTCTTACCGGCATGAAAGTCTGCTTGGTGCTCATAATTGCAAAAAAATAAGTCTTGATTGGTTTTTATAACACTGTCGCTATTGTCAGCCAAACTCGGCGTAGTCTGAAGGGTCTCAAGTACACCGCGATATTCAGCCAATCTATTGCCACAAAAATCACACTGGCGCGGTGTGGTGACATCACCTGCTTTTGGCATCATGCTTTTGGGCGCACGCGGGTACATAAACTTATAAAAAGCCCACATCGATGCCCAGATAATGAGGATAACAATAATAACGGCAAACACGGCAGTGCTCCTTCGAATATAGGTTAACGCGAGGAATAAAAATAGCTAATAAGCTGATGATTATTCAATACGTTTTAATAATATAAATTTTACCGTCAATAATAGCGATAACACAATGCCTTTGCAGTTTAATTACTGATTGCGCTGAATTGCTAGATAAATCCACTGAATGGTAGTCCTAAACAATGACGCTATTCTATAACAGAAAAACCTGACCACGATAGGCCAGGTTTTTGCATCAAAATTAACAATCATGTATCAGTAGAGCTAAAGCTGTAACTCGCTGATATCCGCTACGGTTAAGAATAACGCGCGAACTTGCTTGAGCAACGCTAAGCGATTGTTCTTCAGCGCAGCATCTTCACTATTGACCATCACATTGTCGAAGAACTGTGTCAATGGCTCATCTAGACTGGCAAGCGTTTGCAATACTTGCGTATAGTCAGCCTGCTCGAGTAATGGTTGTACCGCCGTTTGTGCTTGCTGCACACTCGCATATAGACTCTGCTCAGCAGGCTCAGACAATAACGTCTCATCAACATTATCAGCTACACTCACTTCTGACTTGGCCAAAATGTTGGCAACGCGTTTGTTCGAATCGGCTAGCATTGATGCTTGTGACAACTCACTAAATGCTTGCACTGCACGAATACGCTGATCGAAATCTAGCGGCATATGCGGGTTAATCGCTTGTACAGCTTGGATGGTATCAACGCTCACGCCTTGCTCGGTATACATCGCACGGTAGCGTGAGTTCAAGAATGCCATGACTTGGGTAAAGGTATCGCCCATTTTGGCAATCTTGCTACCTTCTTCCGTAGTATAGTTCTTAATCGCCTGCTCAACGAGCGCTACCAAATTAATCGGTAACTGTTTTTCAATGAGAATACGCAAAATACCAATGGCTGAGCGACGTAAGCTGAATGGGTCTTTTGAACCAGTCGGTGCTTGGTCAATTGCAAAAATACCGACTAACGTGTCCAGACGATCCGCTAATGCCAAACAGATACCAATCGGCGTCTGCGGCAATACATCACCACTGAACTTGGGCAAATACTGCTCTTCTAAACTGGCCGCTACGGCTTCAGGCTCATTATTTAAGCGCGCATAGTAAGTACCAGCGATACCTTGTAACTCTGGATACTCACCGACCAATGAACTTGCCAAATCTGCTTTAGACAAAATGCCAGCACGTACCGTTTCATCGATACTAATCTGCTGACCTTGCTGTTGCATCAAGGCAGCGATAAATGCAGCCAGCTTGGCTATACGCTCAGACTTCTCCCAAATCGTACCCAATTTATCTTGGAATACACGATTCTTGAGACTCTCAGTCAACGCAAATAATGGCTGCTTTTGATCTTGTAAGAAGAAAAACTCTGCATCAGCCAAACGTGGACGCACAACCTTTTCATTACCTTCAATGATTTGGTTCGGGTCTTTTGACTCAATATTGGTAATAAAGATAAAGTAAGGCTGCAATTTGCCCGCTTTATCGGTTAAGCAAAAATATTTTTGATCCGCTTGCATGGTAGAGATAAGCGCTTCTTGTGGCACTTGTAAGAAGCGCGCCTCAAAGCTTGCTCGTAGCGCAATGGGAAAATCAACCAGTGCAGTGACTTCATCTAACAGTGCCTGCGGTACGATGGCATCAGAATTGACTTCATCAGCCAACGCTTTGACTTGGTTTTTGATCAGCATTTGACGCTTATCAAAATCAGCAACTACTTTTAAACCACTTAGTAATTCTTCATAGTCATTAGAATGAGCAATATTATGGTAGTCAGGGCTATGGAAGCGATGACCACGAGTTTGCGTACCCGTCTGATGACCTTGGATAGTGGCGTCGATGACAGTACTATCTTGCATCAATACTGCCCACTGTACCGGACGCACGAATTCATTACGGCTGTCGCCTGAGCGCATACGCTTAGCAATCGGTAACTTATCCAGCGCCGTTTGAAAAATAGCTGGCAGTAGCTCAGTGGTCGCTTGACCTTGGATCGTCTGCTCATAGCCGACATAATCACCTTTATCGGTATTAATCGTTATCAGCTCACTGGCTTCAATCCCTAAACCTTTAGCAAAACCCATCGCTGCACGCGTTGGATTGCCATCGGCATCAAAGGCAGCTTTAATCGCTGGCCCACGTTTTTGCTCACTGCGATCCGGCTGCTTATCACCAATGCCCTGAATTTGTAACGCTAAACGGCGCGGTGCGGCAAAGGCTTTGATACTATCGAAGCTGATTTCTGCTTCGTTCAATTGCTCAATAACGCTTGTTTGTAATGCGTCACGTAGTGGTTTTAGGCTTTTTGGAGGTAGTTCTTCACACCCCAGTTCAAATAGAATAGTACTCATGGGATGCTCCTATTTATTGTTATTAGTAGTTTGGTTGGTATCGGTAGTTTCTTTTGCTAAGCTATCTGTTGCCACGTCTTCTTTTGGCAAGTACTTATCAAGCGCTGCATGACGATGAGCTTCGTCCGCCAATGGGAAACCAAGTTTGGCACGTGCTTCGACATAACCAATGGCAACCTTACGAGCAAGCGTACGCACACGTAATATAAAACGCTGGCGCTCAGTGACTGAAATAGCACCACGAGCATCAAGTAAGTTAAAGGCATGCGAAGCTTTTAGCACCATCTCATAGGCTGGTAATGGCAAACCTTCAGCAACCAACTTATCCGCTTGCTGCTCATAGAAATCAAACATCTGACCCATCATTGGCACATCAGCGTGCTCAAAGTTATAGGTAGATTGCTCCACTTCGTTTTGATGAAAGACATCACCATAAGTGACACGGCCAAACTCGCCATCTGCCCAAACCAAATCATAAACGCTATCGACGCCTTGCACATACATCGCCAAGCGCTCAAGACCATAAGTAATTTCGCCAGTCACTGGGAAACACTCGATGCCGCCAACTTGCTGAAAGTACGTAAACTGCGTCACTTCCATACCGTTGAGCCAAATCTCCCAACCAAGTCCCCACGCACCTAACGTTGGTGACTCCCAGTTGTCTTCGACGAAACGCACATCATGCACCAGCGGATCGATACCAATGGCTCTTAGCGAGTCTAGATATAGCTCTTGGATATTGGGTGGATTCGGCTTTAACACGACTTGAAATTGATAATAATGCTGCAAGCGGTTTGGGTTATCACCATAACGCCCATCAGTCGGACGACGAGATGGCTGAACATAGGCAGCATTCCAACGCTCAGGACCTAACGAACGCAAAAATGTCGCCGTATGAAAAGTACCTGCGCCAACTTCCATATCATAAGGCTGCAGGATAACGCAGCCTTTGTCGGCCCAATAGTTTTGTAAGGTTAAAATCAAATCTTGAAAAGTCATCGGTTGAGAGTTTTTCGCTTGGGATGTCATAATAAAATCACTATGGAATTAGTATTAATAAATAAAACGTTGATAGCACTCGTACAGCCTATTCGGCAACGACTCTATTTGTCTGCTCACCTTACTAAAAATTGACTATTTTATCCATATTTACCTTAACTAAATTTATATCTAAGCGATAAAAATCCTATTGTATGGCTCATTTATAATCAAACTGGAGCCATAAGCATCGATAAAGTAACAGATAAAAAAATACCCAGATGCGCGAGCATCTGGGCAGGAGGAAAAGTATGTCTTTGGTATCCTGATTGATCAGGCTTTTTATTTTTTGGTTAAACTTCTACTTTCAAAGTATCGCTTGAAGTTTTGACGCTGGTTTACTGATACGATTCACTCGTTGCTTTGGGCATTATTATCCATAATATAATATAGATTAAGATGCCTGGTACTGCTGCACTCAACGATGAGATAATCACGAACAGCACTCTCACCCAAGTTGGTGACCAACCGACATATTCTGCAACGCCGCCCATCACTCCTGCTATCATACGGTTGTTCTGTGAGCGATGTAATTTCGCTAACTTAGCCAAATCAGATACCTCTCTATTATTTGTATTTTCTTATATTTTTTATACTTGTTTGCTATATTCAATCAAAATGCTATTTAGCCCTCTTGACTTACGAATAAGTATATCAACTATTCAGCTCCTATCTGTTGAAGATGTAGCAGTACTTTGTGAGTTTATGCTACCTAAGCTTGCCCTAATCTGTCATAGGGGCATCTAAACCCCTGATTTTGAATAATTATTTCAAAATGTTTCAAATCTAGGTTTATTGCTAAAACATTACGCTAATAATTCATCTGCTCAGTCTTTTTTAATACTATCAAATAGATAAGCAGTATTTATGTAGTAATAAAGCTGGTAAAATTTAGCTTAATTAGCATAAAACTGGTCACTAATTATCTTCTAAAAAGACGAATAATCTATATAAAATTCTGCATCAAACTTGTGTTTACAATAACCTACCTGCAAATCAACCAAAACCTTTATATAGTCAAACTTATATCGGTCGGTACAAGTCAAAAAAACAAAATAAATATAAAGCCAAGATGAGGCTCAGATAAGGATAGCTATGTACGACACTGGATTGATGATTGGACATTTTGAGCCCCTACACTTAGGACAGATGCGCAGTATATTGGATGCAGCAGGACAAGCCAAAACCTTACACATCGTTATTATGGCGCATCCATCGCCGCATCCAGATTTCACGATTACCTTACAAGATAAAGCACGCTGGCTACAGATGGCCTGTGCCGACTTACCCTTTATTCATATTCACACAACTCATGAAATCGAGCTGCCGCTGCATGAACACCTCTATAATGCCAGTGACAGTGACGATGTCAGTATCGATATCGCTGCTAGTAACGCCAAATTGCAACGTTTAACGGACGCACTATCACTATCAGCAGAGACTGTATTGTTCATTGCAGAGAACCATCCACTCACGCAAAGCGATGTACAAGACCAGCTGCTTTTGCGTGTGGTCACGACCCCACTACAGCCTGAGTTTGACTCTTATGCAATTGCTCGTGATCCGGTAGCACATTGGTCAGCCATTCATCCGCAAGCTCGTGGCGACTATACTAAGACCGTTGCTATCGTCGGTGGTGAAAGCTCAGGCAAAACAACCTTGATACATAAGCTTGCTAATTATTATGGTGCCAGCTTTGCCCTAGAAATGGGGCGGCTGTACGTCGGCACAGATTTGGGAGGTAGCGAGGTTGGGTTGCAATATAATGACTATGGGCCCATTGCCCTACATCATGCCCAAGCTATCCGAGAGGCGACAGCAAATGCCACCGCCCCTATCACCATCGTTGACACAGATTTTGTCACCACACAGGCGTTCTGTGAAGAATATGAAAATCGCACGCACCCGTTTGTGGCTGCTTGTATCGATGAGTTCCGTTTAGACCATACAATTATGTTAGATAATAATACGCCATGGGTTGACGACGGCATGCGCTCATTGGGCACGCCTGAAGCACGAGGGCGTTTTGAACAACGACTGGTCGATATATTTGCGCGCCATCATATCGAGCCATATATGATTGATGAGCCAGACTACGATGCTCGCTATCAGCAAGCGGTGCTATTTATTGATCAATATATCTACGGTAAAAATCCGTAAAATGGAAAATAACAGCATCAATCACTATGCGGCGACCAACTCTCATTTTAGGAAAGAAGCCTTATGCGTATTCAGCTACTAGACAACATCACCGGAAAATGGGCAATGCAATGGATTATTACTTGGTTCATTTGCGGAGTGGTTGCCCTATCCACTGGCTTTTGGCTCACCACAGACCATACCTCGCTCGATATGTTTTATTTGGGCGTGTCTTTTGTTGGTTTGGTCTGTGTTGTCTCACTGTCATTCCGAAAAAACGTCATGGGTAATGGTCTAGGCATGGCAGCAACTGCTGGCGAAGTAGTCGTACAAGCGACGTCTGGCGCAGTGGGCTTAATGCTTGCGCCGCTATTTAATTTTTTCACTCATGTCTACGGTATTTTTTATTGGTCAAAGCATACCGATCCTGATGGTGACATGATACCGAAGGCTGCTAATAAAGCCGTTTGGTTGATTACCGCTGCCTTCATTATCATTGGGCTTGCATTGTTCCCCACGGTAAATGAATTATTAGCGAGCTATGGTTATGTAGTGGTAGAAGATGATAGCAGCCTATTTCTAGGGTTTATTTCTTTCTTTTGGATTAATGTTATTGCCTTTGTACTTTCAATTACTGCACAAGCCGCGATGATTTTGCGGTATTCATTTAACTGGTGGCTATGGATTATCGTGAATTTCGTCTGGCTCATCGTCAACTTAATGTCTGGTAACTATATTTTTGCTATCCAAACTATGATCTATCAAATAAATGCCTTTATCGGTCTCTATGAATGGCATCGTAGCGAACAAGGTTAGTTTTTCAGCATTGAATTAACACTGAGACATTCAAAATGAAAAGCAAAAGAATATGGTCAGCTGTGTTGGGTACAATATTACTAGAGTCGGTTTAATATAATTTGGATACAAGGAAGGTGAGTGACAGTGCTACGAATAGTAGACTAAGCAAGACTGACACCGTATCAAATTTATAGTGGATTTGACTATAGCATCATAATTTCTGACTGTGCCGTCCATTGGATAGCATGGTAGATTGGGACAATTAATGATAAAACTGATACTACGAATGTTATTGGCACCTGTACTGGTGGCCAGTATCAATTCATCCTATTAATTACTAACAAGGAGGTTGGTATGGCTCGTGTTAAGCAGCAGAGAATGTCGAAACGCACACTTGAGCAGTGGCTCAGCGAGTACTCTATTAGTCATCAAAATCTGGTCAATAAAAAAATCCATTGGTTATGTGTCCCTACTATATTTGTCAGTCTGCTAGGCGTTGGAATGTCGCTATCTGTGTGGTTTACCTTGGTACTTAGTGCTTTGGTATTATTGTTCTACATACGCTTGTCCACGCCATTGTTTTTAGCAATGGGAATATTTATCTTAATTTGCTTGTCTGTTATGGCGTTCTTACCGTGGGGGTTTAAAGTGTGGGCGGGTATCTTCATCGTCGCTTGGATTGGACAGTTTATCGGTCATAAAATCGAAGGAGAAAAGCCATCATTCTTTAAAGACCTACAGTTTTTATTAATTGGGCCAGCATGGGTCGCCAATAGTTTGATGCAACGTAAGAATAGCTAGCTAGATCCATAACATCTAGAGCTATAAAAAAAGCGCCACCCAACTGATTGTTGAGTGGCGCTTTTTCTGTCTAAATGTTCGTAATACATATAGTCCTATTGCTAGCCTATTTAATAAGACCACAATAGATATCTACCAAATATGCATCGATTTAAATACTACCAATCAAATTATATTTCTAGCTTGCTTTCTATCCCTTGTACTTTACGACGTGCTAGTGCAAGGTTGGCTTTTGATTTATCAAGCACCAAGTAAATAAACAAATCTTCGTGGTTATGTGTAGGACGAATGATATGTATTTGAGACTCTAACGTGATTAACATATCGTCAATTTCACCTTTGATACCAAGTGATCTCATTGTAGCGACTTTCGCTTTTACTACTTGTGCATTGCCAGCTGCAGCAAGCTCTAAATCTATACTGCCACCATTACCAGTCATACCTAATACCATACCTGACATGTAATCAACAACACAGGCACCCATAGCACCATCAAGATTCATTAACTCTTGTAAAGACTCATTGATATTTGACATTTTTTTCCTATCTACTTGGTTGTGGTTCAATAAAGTAACGCTAAAATTGTGAGATGTTTTTGATCAAGAAACATCAATAACGAAGTATGTCTTTCAGCAAAGATAATGAATCTTATTCATTAAAAAAACTAACATAACTTAGTAGTTCGCATTATACTCTATGTATTATAAGGGAGATTATTTTGAACTAACCAGTCATGATAAAATAACTGCCGTCTGACATATAAAACAGAGAAATGTTATATATCCATTATTAGACATATCTCATCGCCGAAATAATTCCAAACAAGGTATAAATTAAAGTGAGGGTAATGTTCACTTATTAGCTATAATTTACAATGCTGCTTGAAAATATATTAATACCAACATCTAAATCACAAAAAAAAGCGCCACCCAACTGATTGTTGAGTGACGCTTTTTCTGTCTAAATACTCGTAACGCATATACTTTTATTGCCAGTCTATTTGATAAGACAAATCACCCTACTCTCTAATAGCAGAGATTTCCCCAATCAATTTCTTGGTCTTATATCGTGCTTCGGCTAGTG